>JAVFAE010000091.1:0-7820 GCA_034002605.1 Weeksellaceae bacterium
TGTTGGTTGATAACTATTTGAATGTAAGCACATACAATGGTGAAGACCACGAAATAGGTTATTTGTATAAAATAAAAACAGATGGCACTGATATTACGATTCTATATGACTTAACTCCCCAAACGGGTGTCAGACCAAGAAGTAGTTTGGTTAAAGTAAATGATTTTTTATATGGAACGACTTCGATTGGCGGAGGAATTTTCAGAATTAAAATGGACGGAACCGAATTTGAAACTATTTTTGAATTTACACCAGAAACCGGATATTATGCTTGTGCCGGCCTTTTGTATGAAGACGAACTTTTTTTTGGTACGACAGCTTTTGGAGGCGATTATAGTAAAGGAACTATATTTAATCTTGAAGGAGAGCCATTATCAATTAATGAATTACAAATTACCAATAAGTTTTTGTATCCCAATCCAGCAAATTCATATTTCAAAATCAAAGGACTTTCTAAGTCAGGCATGACAGTCGTTAAAATTTATGACACTTCAGGAAAGTTAGTTTTAAAAACCCAAGCAACTGACAATCAAAACATAAGCACTCAAAATCTACCTAAAGGAATCTATTTTGTAAAAGTACAAGATGGGAAAAGTTATAAATTGATAAAAAATTAAGAATCCTATTTTATAATTTTTCATCAGCTTCTGGATTTGTTTCCATTTTTCTGATTAATTCTGCTTGAATTTCTTCCAAAACCGGTTTTACCGTACTTTCGGGTAGATCGCTGATTCGGATATACATCAACCCATCAATTGCATCGTTAAATTTGGGATCGACATTGAATCCGATTAATCGTGCATTTTGTTTAATGTATTTTTTGATTAACACCGGAATTCTGAGAAGATTCGGTTCTAATTCATCAATAAGTTTATCTAATTTATTCAAATCTGCTTTGGCTTCGTCAAAAAAGAATTCTTTGTCTTCGTCTTTTAAACGAACTTTGAATTCTTTTTTAGGTCGAACATATTGTGCCACATAAGGATCGTAATAATGAGATTTCATGAATTCAATCATCAGAGATTTGGAAAAATCTGAAAATTGATTGCTGATACTCACTCCACCAATGATGTATTTTTCTTCCGGATTTCGTAAAGTAACATGAATAATTCCTCGCCAAAGCAAAAATAAAGGCATGGGTTTCTGTTGGTAGTCAGGAATTACAAAAGCTCGTCCCATTTCTATGCAACGTTTTAAAAACGGATGAAGTTCCGGTTCAATATGGAATAATTCATTCAAATAAAAACCGTTGACTCCATGTTGTTCATACACTTCTGCGCCCAATGCCATTCGATAAGCACCTACTAATTGTTGTGCATTTTCATCCCATAAAAACAAATGATGATAATGTACATCATACCTATCCAAATCAATTTCCTGATTGGTTCCTTCGCCGACCAAACGAAAGGTAATTTCACGCAGACGCCCAATTTCCCGTAAAATATTTGGAATTTTTTGAGTATTTGAAAAAAAACATTCGTAATTTCCATTTTTAAATAATAGAGCTTCTTCATTCTGCCTCAATTCATTAACTTCAGACAGTATTAATTCCATTTCGGTTGGCTCTACGATTTGTTTGGGTTTTTTATTTCGTGTATTGATAGCAATTTGAGTTGGGATTTTTAAACTTTCCATCAAAATAGAGCGTTTTGAAGAATAATAAGAAGCCAGAGAATAGATTTTTTTTCGCAAAAATTCAGAGAAATTTTTTATATCGTCGAATTCCTGGTGTTTGGGTAAAATGGGTTTTCCAATTCGGATTTGAATCGGATTTAAACGAGGTCGAACCATTTCTCTTGGTAGCATAGCGGTTTGTAAATCAGCACTTAAATTTGCTAATTGATAAAAAACAGGGCTATTTTTAGCATGAAAATACATCGGAATAACCGGAACATTCATTTTTTGAATTAATTTAATCGCTGGTTCTTGCCATTCCCGGTCACTTACTTGTCCTTCTTCATCTTTTGTTGAAACTTCTCCTGCCGGAAAAATCCCCAAACAGTTTCCATTTCGAATATGACGAATCGCTTCTCGCATTCCGGAAGTACTATTGAAAGCTTCTTTTCGGTTTTCAAACGGATTAACGGCAATTACCATGTTTTCCAAAGGTTTGATTCGATGCAAAAGAAAATTCCCCATAATTTTAAAATCCGGACGAACTTTACTCAAAATGTGCATCATTAAAATTCCGTCTAATCCGCCCAAAGGATGATTGGAAACAATGATAAACGGTCCTTCTTTTGGAATCCGGCTGAAATCTACATCGTGTAATTCGTATTTGATATTTAAATCATCCAATAAATACAATAAAAACTCGGGTGCTTCTTTATCGATTCCACCTTTGTAAAGTTTATTCAAACGGTTCATTCCGCTGATAGACTTTAGAAGCCACGCTAAAGGATAGCCAAAAAGTCCGATTTTTTTAAGTCCGGAAACCCGGTAAATATCTTTTGTAGAAACTAATGCCATTATTCTTTTACAATTAGTTGCAAAGTATTTTTAATGTGCTGTCGTAATAATTCTTTTCCTTTTTCGGGTAAATAAGAATATTTTTCATCATAATGCCTTAAAGTGTATAAAGATACTTCTTTTTCTGTTTCAATGTGATAATCCGTTTTTAAATGTGTAATAAACTGATTCAAATGTAGAAACTTATCTTCCAAACAAAGTGATAAGGTAATGGCTGAATTCTGCATTAAATTAACTTTTATGGATAAATCATGTAATAAATTGAAGATTTTACTTAGTTTTTCTTCTGTGATAAACGAAGAATCACGAGTACTTAGGGTCAACAAAATTTGTTGTTTTTTCAGAATATAACAAGTCGTAAAAGGCTCTAAATCCAATCCTTTTTTGATTTGAGTTCCTTTTGTTTCGGGTTGTAAAAAGGATTTTACATAAAAAGGAATTTCTTTTTGCCGTAAAGGTTGCATGGTTTTGGGATGAATGACCGAAGCACCGTAATAAGCTAATTCAATGGCTTCTTCATACGAAATTTCATTCAGCAATTGGGTATGTTCAAAATATCTTGGGTCGGCATTTAAAACGCCCGGAACATCTTTCCAAATGGTCACACTTTCTGCATCTAAACAATTGGCAATGATGGCGGCGGTATAATCCGAACCTTCGCGTCCTAAAGTTGTGGTAAAATGATTCTCATCAGAACCCAAAAAACCTTGAGTAACATAGAGTTTATCTTTTTCTATTTGAGCAAAATTCTTACAAGTTTTTTCCCAGTTTACTTTTCCTTCACGATAGGTATCATCGGTTTTGATGTAATCGCGCACATCGAGCCAGGTGGTTGAAATTCCAACTGAATTCAAATAAAAACTAATGATTTTAGTAGAAATTAATTCACCATAGCTTACTACTTGGTCATAAACAAAATTGTAATTGGGTGATTTATTCCGACCTAAAAATTCATTTAATTCTTCAAAAATCAAATGAATTTCCTGATTCAAAACATTAGGGTTTGGAAATAATTCCTTTATAATATTCAAATGCGTTTCTTCTATTCGTTTAATTTTTTGATTAAAATCCGACTTTTCAAAATAAGCTTTCACGACTTCCTCCAAAGCATTTGTGGTTTTTCCCATAGCTGAAATTACCATGAAAACATCTTCATATCCGTTTATTTTAAGAACGTTGACTATATTTTTTATGCTGTTTGCATCTTTGACTGATGCGCCTCCGAATTTGTAAACTTTCATTGAATTTCAAAAAACACAAAGATAGTTTATATCTGTTTTTAAGTTTGTTAAATTCCGGCTTTTTTTAAAAAGTTTACTATAAATAAAAAACAAAGCCGTTTCAAATTTTGAAACGGCTTTCACACTCTATAAAAAGTTGTTTGGTTACCTGAATCTGTCCACCGATTTTACAAGCTTTTCATCTTTCTTAATAAGCCGATTTGCCAATAATAGCAAAACAATCGATCCGAAAGGAATAAAAAGCCCAACACCCTTCTCAGAATCCGAAAATCCTCCGGGCAAATTAGATAGAGCATAAGCCAGATAACCCACTAACAAAATATTCAATATAATTCCCAAATTCGTTAATTGAATTTGTAATTTTCTGTTTTTATACAAAAAAAGAGTTACAAACGGCAAAACAGTCAATACAAAGTACCACAATCCTATAATTCCGTTTTTTTTAGGCTGTATCCATTCGGAATTTATCGTCCATAAATTTCCGAAAAAAATAGCCAAAACGGATAGCAAAGTAGCTAAAAATAAATAAATGCTTTGTTTTCTTTGTATCATGTCTTAACGAATCGCCTGCAAAAATAATAATATTTTTGTTCTTGTGTATTAAAATTTATTCGTAACATTGCAGGGTCATTTCTAATGAACATTTCCTCGCTTTTTATTTATGAATATAAAAAACCACTTTATCAGGGAATTACCTTTTGGGTAGTAGGTTCATTTTTCAGAAAAAATAATCATTATAATTAACAACACAACAAAATAAAATATGTTTGATTTAAACGAACTTAAGACTAAAAAAGTCGATGAACTTCAGGAGATTGCAACCGGTTTAAAGATTAAAAAAGTTAGACAACAAAAGAAAATAGAGCTGATTTACAGTATACTTGATTCTCAGGCAGCAAATTCCGCACAGCAAAAAAATGAAGAATCTTCTAAACCTCCTCAAAAGAATGAAGAAAAAGGAAAGGAAGACAAAAGAAAACCGGTACAAAGACCGCAACAAAATTTAAAAAAGGAAGTTTCTCCAAAAGGTCAAATTCCTTCCGAAGAGAAAAAAGAAGAAAAACCAACAACTCAAGAAGCTCAAAAAGAAACTCCAAAAGTTGAAAATCAGGAAAATAAACGCCCTCAAAATCACCAAAAAAATCATACAAAACATCAGAATCACGGACAAAACCAACAGTTGAATCCCAATCCCAATCAACATTTAAATCAAAATCCGAATTCAAATCAAAACAATAAAAAGAAACCTCAACACAATCACAATGCGAATCATAAACCGCAAAATTCCAATCATGAAAACGGAAAAAATGAAGAGAATCAGCCCAAAAACAAATACCGTGCAGCTAATTACGAGTTTGAAGGTATTATAGATACAGAAGGAGTTTTGGAGATTATGCCGGATAATTACGGTTTTTTACGTTCTTCGGATTTTAATTATTTATCCTCTCCTGATGATGTATATGTTTCTCAATCCCAAATCCGCTTGTTTGGACTAAAAACCGGTGATACCATTACCGGAGAAGTTCGACCACCCAAAGAAGGTGAAAAATATTTTCCTTTGATTAAAATCAAAGAAATTAACGGAAGAACTCCGGATTTTGTGAGAGATAGAGCTTCTTTTGAGCATTTAACTCCTTTATTTCCCAATGAAAAATTCAAATTGGCGGAGAAAAAATCGACACTTTCCACTCGTGTTTTGGATTTATTCGCTCCGATAGGAAAAGGACAAAGAGGAATGATTGTAGCACAACCTAAAACAGGTAAAACCGTGCTAATGAAAGAAGTAGCTAATGCAATTGCTGCCAATCATCCGGAAGTTTATTTGATTGTTTTATTAATTGATGAACGCCCGGAAGAGGTAACTGATATGAAACGCAGTGTAAACGGCGAAGTAGTGGCTTCTACTTTTGACAAAGAAGCTTCTGAACACGTAAAAGTTGCTAATTTGGTTTTGTCCAAAGCGAAAAGAATGGTGGAATGCGGTCATGATGTAGTGATTCTTTTGGATTCGATTACACGTTTGGCAAGAGCTTACAATACGGTTGCTCCGGCTTCCGGGAAAGTTTTGTCGGGTGGTGTGGATGCTAATGCACTTCATAAACCTAAACGATTTTTTGGAGCAGCACGGAATATAGAAAATGGAGGTTCTTTAACCATAATTGCCACCGCTTTGATTGATACCGGCTCTAAGATGGACGAAGTTATTTTTGAAGAATTTAAAGGAACCGGAAATATGGAACTTCAATTAGATCGTAAAATTGCCAATAAACGTATTTTCCCGGCTATTGATTTGGTTTCTTCCAGTACACGACGCGATGATTTACTGTTAGACGAACCGACCATGCAACGAATGTGGATTATGCGAAATTATTTGGCCGATATGAATCCTTTGGAAGCTATGGAGTTTTTACGCGACCGGATTAAAAACACAAATTCCAATGAAGAATTCTTAATTTCTATGAATAAATAAATTCAATTTGTTCTGTTTAAATAAACAGTTATAATCGTTAGAGTTTGTTGGGATTATAAAATAAAAGTCAGTTATTCTGAGATAAATCAAAATGAATTTCATGATTTTTGACATGATTTAACACCATTATAGTTAATTATAAAATGATTTTAAACAAACTCTTGGTCTTTCATTGATAAACTTCCTATTTTTACCCACTTATGGAAAATATTAAACACATTTTTTTCGATTTGGACAATACACTTTGGGATTATCGAAAAAACGCCAAACTGAAATTAATCAGATTATTTGAAGATTATAATGTACAGGAAACGTACAATCTTACTTTTCCGAATTTTTATTCAGCTTATTATAGTGTAAATGAAAGTTTATGGGCGGATTACAGAGATAAGAAAATTTCACGAAATGAATTACAAACACGTCGCTTTGTGGAAACTTTTCAGAAGTTAGGTATTCAAAATTATAAATTTTCTGCCGAAATGGAAAGTCGGTTAATGACGGAAGTTGTAGAAAATCAAGAAGTAGTGGAAGGAACGGAGTCGGTTCTTCCTTATTTGTATAAAAAATATAATCTTCATATTCTTTCCAATGGATTTGAAGAAATTACACATAAAAAAATTCAAGGTTGCTTGATTAAAGATTATATTCAGACCGTTACAACTTCAGATGGAGCAGGAACACCCAAACCGGATCCAAAAGCGTTTCAAAGTGCTGTGGATAAAGCCGGAGCAACAAAAGAAGAATCCATTTATATAGGCGATGATTGGATAGCTGATATGGAAGGCGCAACAAAATTCGGGATGCGGGCTATATTCTTTAATCCTCTGAATGAATCTCATGTAGGTATGGAAAATGTTCCGGTTATTGAGAAATTAATTGAGTTGAAGAATTATTTATAACCGAAATTATTTATTCGTTTTTAAAGCCATTACAAATAAAACAATAATAGGAATTAATAAAACACCGAGCAAAGGCACACTTATTCCTATTATTTGAATCTGGCTTTCTGTTATCAATTCCGGACGGAAAATCAAAGGTGCTGCCAAACCGACAATTGCACCACCCAAATGCGCTTCGTGTCCAATATTCCCTAATTGCTTTTTTACGCCATAAACTGAATAAGCCAAGTACATAATAGCAAAAAACCAAGCTTTAATCGGGATGGCAAAGAATAAATACAATTGTAATTCAGGGTAGATGATAATGGTAGCAAATAAAATTCCTGAAACACCACCAGAAGCTCCTACTGCGGAATATCTTGGGTTATTTTTTTGAAAAACAAGTGCCAATAAATTTCCACCGACAATTGCTATCAAATAGACTACGGCAAATCCGATTGAGCCATTTGCCAAACCACCTAAAGTGCCGGCAAAAAACCCGATGATTACATCAGCAAAGAAATACAGCGTCAACATATTGAACAACAAATGTGTCATGTCAACATGTAGAAAACCGGAAGTTAATAAACGGTCGTATTGTTTTCCTTGCAAAATAGCTTGTGGCTGGAATTTATATCGGTCAAATAAGTTGTAATTATTGAATGCTGAATAACTGAAAATAACGGTTATAGCAATGATTAAGATGGTGATTAATGACATTTTTTGTTTTTATAAATTATCGTTTTCTGAAATTTCATCAGA
>JAVFAE010000092.1:0-2711 GCA_034002605.1 Weeksellaceae bacterium
ATCGGATAGTTTCTTGTCTTATTCTGTTATACGAAAGATTTACAGTACTCGATTGATGGATTTAAAAGAGATTTTTGAGTTTCGGAATCATTACTATTTAAAATGGGCGATGAATCAAATCGTTAATTGGAGAAATGATATTCTCTTGCCGGATTTCGTTCATTATCATGGCAATAAAGATATTGTTTTTCCTTATTCAAATTTACACGATGTTATAAAGATTGAAGGAGGAACTCATATAATGGTCATGCAAAAAGCAAAAAAATTAAGTGAGCTCATCAACCAAAAATTAGAATTAATTCGGTAATTTTCTGGAAGTTAACCAAGAAACAAACCCGCCAATAACTAAAACAGTCATTATTACAGCCAAATAATTTATCCATGTAAATTCAAATGGAAAAGGAACAAAAGGATTCGCCATGACCAAATGAAATTGGTTTTGTAATAGTCCGATTACAGTTCCTAAAAACAGTCCAAAAAGTATAGAAAAAACAGTAATTAATTGCCCGGTTTGAAAGAAAATCTGTTTAATATGTAAAGTTCGCATTCCAAAACTTCGCATGGTTTTGATTTGCTCTTTTTTGTCGATAATAATGATGATGATAGCTCCGGCAAGATTAAACGATGAAATGATGATGACCAAAGTAAAAATGAGATAAGTAATCAAATTTTCAATATTCATCACTTTTAAAAAAGTAGCATCAATGTCTTTTCGGGTTTGTACTACTACAGAATTTCCCAATTCTTTCTGTAAATTGGACTTTACCATTTCTGGCGATGCTCCCTGTTTTAATTTTAATTCTATAAAATAAGCTTGATTTTCATCCAATTGCAAAAGAGTTTGAGTTAATCCAATCGGTGAAAAAACATAACGGTCGAATTGGTCATTAATAATAAAAACCCCAATCGGATTGGCAACAGCAGAATTAAAAGCTTCTTCTTCTGAAGTAATTAATCCGCTTCCCGGTTTTGGCATTAGCAATCGACTTGTATGTTCATAGTCAATGTACATTTGTAGTCTTCGGGCAACTCCATCTGAGGCTAAAATCTCATACGGATGCTGAAAGTCAAAATAACTTCCGTGTACTATGGTGGTATCAATCCGAATAACTTTATTGTAATTTTCATCCACTCCTTTGATGTAGGCAATGTCTTGTTTGTTATCAAATTCTATGGAAACTTTTTCTTCGATTACTTTTGAAAAAAAACTAACAGATTCATTTTCAGCTAATTTAAGCACGACATCATCAATATCAGGAATTACTTTCCCTTGTTTGGGTAAAATCCGTAAATCCGGATTTACATTGCTCAAAAACTGAAGATTCATTTTTTCAATTCCCGAAAAAACAGATAAAATAATGAATAAAGCACTAGTGCCAATTGTAATAGCAAAAACTGCAATAGACGTTATAATATTCACACCGGTAATTCGGGTTCGAGAAAATAAATAAGTTAATAATCCAAAAATCAAGGAAAGTAGTCCTATGGAAATAAAAATCAGAGAAAGTAATTCATAAATAATTGAATTTCCGGTATTAAATAAGGTAATTCCGTAAGAAATCAAGCCGGAAAATAGTGTAATTACTAAACTCGAAATAAATTTGAATTTTAGTTTTTTTCCTTTTAACCAACGGTTAAATATCCAATAAATAATAATAATTTGAGTACCGATATACAGAAAAGAAAATAGATAAAGGCTAATACTTTGAAATGTACTTAATGCCGTATTTGGATATACTATTTCTTGAATTATCTGAAAAGAAGAACTCCCAATATAATTTAAAACGCCTATAGTAAAAGCTGAAATTATAATGAGAATCAAGCTAATAAGTAAAGTATAGGTATTGTACCTTCGTGCTATGTAAAATGCTAGGTTTCTCATTTACAGAATCGGGTTGTTGCCTTCTCCTCGCAATGCTTTTTCAATTTTTTCTCTATCGTCCAATGTAGTATCCAAATAAAATAAAAGTTCTGGTGTAATCCGCATGGATTTAGCTGCTGTTTTGGCTAATAATGAACGGTAATATGCTGCTTTTTCTTTGATTTGTTTCAATATTTGTTCTTTTTCTTTGGATGGGAAAATGCTCAAATTTACTTTTGAAACGGATAAATCAGAAGAAACCCATACATCAGTAACTGTTATAAGGTATCCGGGAAAAAATTCCCGTGCTTCTTTTCTGAATATTTCAGAAAGTTCTTCTTGAAAAACAGTTGCTACTTTTTTTTGCCGGTTTGATTCCACTCTTTAATTTTTATATTCAAAGCAAAAATACGGTTTTTTGTACATTCTTTTTCATTTGATTGAGAATAGTGGGCAGTATGTAAAAATCCGGTTGTTCAACCGGATTTTCATTATTTTTTTGCTTGTGGTGGAAAGTTTTTTAGAATTTCATCCACAGCTTTTGGAATATCTTCTGCTTTTCGGTCGAGATTAGACACATCCAATCCACTTCCTGCACCTTGCCAAATTAAAATATTTCTTTGATTGTCCACAATATCAATGATAATTGTTCCGGAGGTATATTGATAAACACGGGATGGTCCACCATAATAAGGTCCCCAATAACCACCGTAATAACCATTATCAATATTTATTTTATCTTTTGAACTTGCTAAAACATTAATATACAAATCCGGATTTTCTGATTTAGTGAAGCCTTTAGCTATCAAATTTGCTTCAATTGCAGCTAATATTCTTCGTTTATCCAGAT
>JAVFAE010000092.1:2811-7815 GCA_034002605.1 Weeksellaceae bacterium
ATTCTTTCTATCATTTTTAACCTGATCCAAAAGACCATAAGAATAGCGTAACGAAAATTCTATTTGTCGGTTTAAACTATATCCGATTCCCAAAGTTCCCCCAAAGTCAAAACCTGTATATTCGTAATCATCAGTTTCTGTCGGATAATCCATTTTCTCAACATTTCCCCCTATTCGAATTCCTAAATAGGGACCTCCAATAGCAAAAAATTCGCTTTCGGCATCAGAGAAATATACTTTGGCATTTACCGGAATATTAATAAAAGTTGAAAATATTTTCTGTTTTTTACGAATATTTTTATCACGGTTAATTGGATTATCATACTCTCCCTGAAAGGAAATATTTATTTCCGGTTCAATAAAAAAAATATCATTGTTTGATACCGGCACCAAGCCTATAGCTGCTATCTGCATTCCCATCCGAGATTGCGATTGAGCATGAAGTAAAGTTATATTCGTCAAACTTCCACTTAATCGGGCTCCATAACGAATTTGTGCATTCCCTACTTCAGAAAAAAAGAAAAAAGAGACAATTAATAAGAATAATTTACTTTTCATTTGAGTATTCATTTAGTTGCTAAGTTTACAAAGTTAAGTATTTATGGAAACAAAAATAGCTCAAAAAATCAATTTTGAGCTTATTTTTTTTATATTTTTAATTTTATTGCAATACAGCCGCTACTGTTTCACCAATTTTAGCAGGAGAATCTACGACATGAATTCCACATTCTTTCATAATTTGCATTTTAGCTTGTGCTGTATCGTCTTTACCTCCTACAATAGCTCCGGCATGTCCCATTGTTCTTCCTTTTGGAGCGGTTTGACCTGCAATAAAGCCGATTACCGGTTTTTTAGAGCCTGTTTCTTTGTACCATCTTGCTGCTTCTGCTTCTAATTGCCCTCCAATTTCGCCAATCATAACCACAGCCTCCGTATCAGGGTCATTTATAAATAATTCTAAGGCTTCTTTAGTTGTTGTTCCAATAATGGGATCGCCTCCGATTCCAATAGCTGTAGAAATTCCGTATCCTACTTTTACAACTTGATCTGCTGCTTCATAAGTTAAAGTTCCGGATTTTGAAACAATTCCTACTTTTCCTTTTTTGAAAACAAATCCGGGCATGATTCCTACTTTTGCTTCTTCTGCTGTAATTACTCCCGGACAGTTTGGTCCGATTAAAGTAACATTTCTTTGATCAACATAAGCTTGTGCTTTCACCATATCTGCTACCGGTATTCCTTCTGTAATACAAACGATTACACGAATATTCGCTTCTGCAGCTTCCATAATGGCATCTGCTGCAAATGCAGGGGGAACAAAAATAATACTTACATCAGCTCCTCCTTTTTTTACTGCTTCTTCTACTGTATTGAAAACCGGTTTTCCCAAATGTGTTGTTCCTCCTTTTCCCGGTGTTACTCCTCCTATTACCTGAGTTCCGTATTCAATCATTTGTTCTGCATGAAAAGTTCCTTCTTTTCCAGTAAAGCCTTGTACGACTATTTTTGAATCTTTATTTACTAAAACTGCCATTATTTTATTTTTTGTTGTGCAAATCTACTGATTTTTTGATTCATATAAAACTGATTTTTATCTTTCGGACAAAGCATATAAAGCAAAACTTGCCAACCAATGTTCACCTTCATAGCTCCCATCTACAATAGAACTCAAAGAAGCAACTAAATGTTGGTCGCCTATACTCTTTAAATGCCTATAGTCAGATGGATAAGCTTTTGCAATTCTATAAAAAATCCAGGCTCTTGAGAAATTTAATCCATCTAAATGAACTAAATGGCCATCGGTTCGGTCTGAAACTTCTGCCACTTTCATAGTAAAATTAGGTTTTTTCAAATCGGGCATAAAATCAACAATCCAAAAACCAAATTCATCTCTGGGCAAGATTCTCAACATCAAATCGACTTCTTCCAAACAAGGCGAAAGGAAGTCAAAACCATCGGGTTCCCAACTCAAAGGACAGGATTTATCTTTAAGATACATCCTTCTGGCTGTAGTTTCAATAATTTTGAGCAATTCTTTGTTTTTGGTTTGTTTCGCATAATCATAAGCAAAACTCATCCCAAAGGCAGAATTACCATGAGTTCCTACTCGAATTGGATAATTCAATTTGGGTAAGAATTCGATATATCGGTTGATAATCAAATCGCTCAATGGCTGTAAATTCATCGCCAATTGTTTAGCTGAATCATCTTCCCAAGTGTCTAATTCGGCTTGTAGCTTTAATAACCATGCCCATCCGTACATTCGTTCAAATGAATATTCTTGTTGGCGTTCAAAATATTTGATTTCTTGTTGAATGTTCTCTTTAGTAATATTTTCCATCAATTGTTTCATGATGCTATCGCAATGTGCCAATTCCGGAAATTCTTTCATTAATTTCACTAAAGACCAATGACCATGTACAGACGAATGCCAATCAAAACAACCATAAAATGTCGGATGTAATGCTTTAGGTGAGCCTAAATCCAAGGAATCACTCAGCACTTGTCCTGTTTTATTTGGATATTCATTTTGCATACATTTTAATGGAAGACTTGCCAAACGATTGGCTTGCGTCAAATCCAAACTCACTAACTCTTCAGCAATTTGATTTTTAGCTGTTACTTTAAAATTATTGCCCTGATTTTTTTCGACTCTTTTTCTTTACAAGCAAATAAAATAAGGATAATTAAATTGATTAAAATGAATTTGGATTTCATCGGAATATAAAATTTTCTTAAAGATAGATGATTCTTAAATGAATTCAAAATAAAAATTAGCCATAAAAAAGGGAACTCTTTTCTGAATTCCCTTTTTTTTGATTTATAAGAACGAATAGCTTAGAAAGGATATTCGTAAATTTTTGATTCGTGGAAGAATGGGTGGCCTTTTGGTTCTAAATTTAATTTGCTCAAAGCTTCGAATACAACATAAATAAATGCTCCGGTTACGAACAATAAAGCTCCGATTTCTAAAAATCCAAAGTTGTGGAACGCTCCTACTGCACCCGGCATAATTTGATTGTAGAAATCCCAATAATGACCTATAATAATTAAAATACCCATAGCAAATACCAATTTTTGTACTCGTTTAATGCTGGAACTCATCATGATGACAAGTGGAGCAAATAAATTCACGATTAACATCCAATAGTAGCCTGGATATTGTGCATTTCTTTGTTGAAAATACTGAACTTCTTCCGGAATATTTGCATACCACTGCAGCATGAATTGGTCATACCACAAATAACTCCATAATAAGCTGAATCCAAACATATATTTTGCTAAATCATGTTGGTGATTGTCATTGAATAATGGCAATGCTCCTTTGTTTTTGAAATAAATTGAAATCATAGCCATAATAGCTACTGCCGCTACTAAATAGCTCACCATTCCGTACCACATAAACAAGGTTGAATACCAGTGCGGGTCTAATCCCATCACCCAGTCCCAAGCCATAGGGGCTGTTGTTAGAGCAAAAACAACGATGAACAATACGGCGCGAGTAAATAATTTTTCAAAAACAGCTCGGTTTCCTTGATTAGCATCCATTTCTTTAGTAGATTTTTTAATCCAATACAAGAAAACTGTCCATAATACTACATACAGTACGCTTCGGGCTAACCATCCCGGAGTATTTAACCAGATTTTAGATTTGGAAGCAATAAAAATATCATAATTTTCATGGTCTAAATCAATTAAGGTTGGATCCATCCAATGGAACAAATGGTTAAGTCCAAAAGCAGCAGCAATCATAATAATAAGAATAAGGATTCCTGCGTATGGAATAAAACTGGCAATTCCTTCCATAACCCGAGTTACAACCATAGACCAACCTGCATTAGCTGCAAATTGCACGCACATAAAAAACAAGGCAGCTCCTGCAATTCCAAATGCATAATAAGCCGGAACTAAGAATGCAGCCCAAGGGCGGTTAGCCAATTGGTGTTTCCACATGTGCATTTGAGCTTCTTCTCCTTTTTCGGTAAAGTTTAATGCTTTGTATTCTGCAGATTGGTATTCTCCATAAAAAACTTCCGGATTTTCTTTTACCATATTCGGGATAAAATCAGGATTTGCCTGATCTTGAATATTTAAAAATACTCCAATACCAAAGACGATTGCTCCCACTATCAATGCTACAAGTGAGGCCATTTTCAATTTGGGTGAAAAAGTATATTGCATAATCTAAATTCCTTTATTATTGATTTGTATTTCCTGATTCTGTATTAGCAGTAGTATTAGCTTCTGCCAAAGTATCTACTCCTTTTAATTTCATCACATATTCCGCAACTCTCCATCGGTCAACCGGAGACAATTGAGGTGCATAAGAACCCATCGCATTTCGTCCGTACATAATTACATGATAGACCGAACCAACGGTAATATTTCTTTCGTTATAAGTTGGCACTCCGGAATAAGCTTTGGATTGAACGATTGAACCTTGTCCGTCTCCTCCTGTCCCATGGCATACAGCACAAGTTTGCCCGTATAGTTTTTCACCCATTTCCAAGTCTTTGGAACGATTCGCCGGATCAAGTGGAGATGTTTTAATCCCTAAAGACTGAGAATATCCTTCATTTGTATTAGCAAATTCCCAAGGTAAAATCATTTGTTCATCTGTTCTTACTACGGTTCCTTCTGCTGGCCAAAGTGCTGTCATATTATCGTACTCTGCAAATAATGGAATTTCGGATTTTCCTTTTGTTCTTTCCGGCCAATATCCAAAATCGGCTTCCATATACGGGTCATAGGCTACCGGATAATACATATCAGGCATAAAAACAATACTTGGTTTTCTTTTCTTTTCTGAGCAAGAACTCAGTGAAACTGCAATTCCTATTAGCAATAAATATGTTAATCCTTTTTTCATTTTTACTTTATTTAACCGGTGCTAAATCTCTAACTGTTACTTCTTCTGCTCCTGTTTTGATGAAAGCTTCTTTTATTTTATCGACATCATTCGATTCAATTTCCATCAGGAATTTATCATCTGTTGTTCTAGGA
>JAVFAE010000093.1:0-7812 GCA_034002605.1 Weeksellaceae bacterium
GTTTGATAAAGTTGATAAATCCAATTATTTCAAAATGGATATTGGTGTTTTCTATTCAACTTTAGGTGTGAGCAATAGTGAAATTGCTGCCAAAAGCCGTAGTCAGCACAGTTCGCAAGGTTTTGGTGCAACGGCAGTTCGGGGAAGTGCAATGGAATATTTGGAACTGCTGAAAGGTGAAAAATTTGAAAAAGATATTTTTGAAGGAATTGATACGAGTTGGAATCGGGTAAAAGGCGGAAAAGAAATCGGTGAACTTTTGGCAAAAGTCGAACGCGAGTTCAATTTTAAAGACCCTTCTCAATCCGTTCCCGATTTGGTGAAAGCCTATAAAATGATTCAAAATTTAGACGATGAACATTGGAAGAAAATTAAATCAGAAGATATTAAAAATATCATTTATCATTGTTCCGGATTATTTTTAGAAGCGGTTGCCGAAACACCTTATACAACAGTTGGTGGTCAAGTCGATGTGAAAATTGAAGCAATTAACCGAAGTAATCTTTCCATTAAATTGAATTCCGTTCAATTCGTAGCAATCAACAAAGATTTAAAACAAAATGAAGTTTATAATTTCGACAAAACATTAGTAGGTTCAATTTTTCTGAAACCCACTTCACCTTATTGGCTGGAAGAAAAAGGAAGTTTAGGTATGTATAAAGTTTCAGATGCAGAATTAATTGGCTTGCCGGAAACATCTTCGCCTTATAGTGTAACTTTTAATTTAACGATAGCTGGGCAAAAATTCGACTTTCAAAAATCGGTTGTTTACAAATATAACGATCCTGCCAAAGGCGAAACCTATAAACCTTTTGCAATTGTACCTGAAATTTCGGTAAGTTCCGATGAAAAAGTTTTGGTGTTTGGTGAAAATCAATCGAAAATTATCGAAATAAAAGTAAAAGCTTTTACAGATGAAATCGATGGAATCTTAGAGTTAAAAGTTGCGAAAGAATGGACGATTCATCCTAAAATACACAAAATGAGTTTTTCTAAGAAAGGAGAAATTCAAACCGTGAAATTTGAAATTATTCCACCGAAAAATCAAAATGAAACCTTTTTGATTCCGGAATTTACTGTTGGAAATCAAAAATTCAACAAAGAAGTGGTGGAAATTAAGTATGAACATATTCCCGAACAAAAAGTAGTACAAACGGCTGAAATTAAGTTAGTTCGACTTGATTTGCAGAAAAAAGGAAATAAAATTGCTTACATAGAAGGAGCGGGTGATTCACTTCCTGAAAATTTGAAACAAATCGGATATGAAGTTCAAACCATTCAACCACAGGAAATTACAATTGAGAATTTAGAACAATTCGATGCAATAGTTTTGGGCGTTCGTGCTTTTAACACCGTTCCGGAATTACGGTTTAAAAATCAGATTTTATTCGATTTTGTCAAAAAAGGAGGTAATTTAATCGTGCAATACAATACCAATCAGGCTTTGGTAACAGAAGAGATTTCACCTTTATCTTTGAAATTATCAAGAAATCGGGTAACTGATGAGTTTTCCACAGTAAAATTCCTTTCTCCCAATCATCCGGTTTTGAATGTTCCCAATAAAATCAGTTCAAAAGATTTTGAAGGATGGGTGCAGGAAAGAGGTTTGTATTTCCCGAATGAATGGGATGAAGCTTTTGTCCCGATTTTAGAAATGAACGATCCGGGCGAATCAGGATTGCAAGGAAGTTTATTGATTGCTCCTTATGGAAAAGGAAATTATATTTACACCGGATTGAGTTTTTTCAGAGAACTTCCGGCAGGAGTTTCCGGCGCTTATCGATTGTTTGCCAATATTTTATCTTTAGGGAAATAAATTAAAATTATGAAAGAAACGCCCGAACACAACGAACGAATTGCTAAAATGACCTTTGCTTCGGTGTATCCGCATTATGTAAGCAAAGTGGAAAAAAAAGGCAGAACCAAAGAAGAATTGCATCAACTTATTGAATGGCTGACCGGATTTGATGATAAAAAATTACAAGAACTCATTACCAAAAAAGTAAGTTTTGCCGACTTTTTTTCACAAGCAAAACTAAATCCCAAAGCGGAACAAATCAAAGGTGTAATTTGTGGTTACCGGATTGAAGAAATTGAAAATCCGCTCACCAAACAAGTCCGTTATTTGGATAAATTAGTGGATGAATTAGCTAAAGGAAAGAAAATGGAAAAGATTTTTCGGGAATGATTAAGATTTTTCTACGGAATTGAGCAAATATTGATTTACATTGTTTTATTATAGTAAATTACGCAAACTCAATGTCTCACATGATGTTGAATATTTCTTCTCAATAAATTCAATCGGATTCTGATTTGGTCATAAAATAAACCAAAAATCAGTACAACAGCAGCTAAATAAAGAGTTTCTAATTTAAATTGATAATAAAGCAATCCACTGCTTACACCGCCCATCAAGAAAAAGACAATAATATAAAACCGCAATCGAATCGAAGAAATCAGTTTGGTTTTATGTATTAGGGATTTATAAAAAAATAATTGGGATAGTTCAATCCCTAAATCAGTAAACAAACCGGTCAAATGGGTTGTTCGGACGATTGAATTTGAAATAATTGTTACCAATGAATTTTGTAATCCCATGGCAAATAATAATAAATAAGCAATGGAATTTACTTTTTCTTCCACTAATTTATATCCATAAAATGCTATGAAAGTCAAAATTGCAGTTTCAATTAAAATCGGGATAATGTAAATGTATTTTTCATTTTTTCTTGCAATCCATTCAATAAGAATTCCTGAAAAGAAAGAACCCAACAAAAAGAAAAACACAAAAAGAAAATAAACCAAACCTCGCCAAACATCTAAATTATAGACTTCTTCAATAAAAAACGCAAAATGCCCGGTTACATTTGTTGTCAATTGACCAACAGCGAGAAATCCCGTTACGTTAACCATTCCGGCAACAAATGACAATAGCGTCGCAATCCGAAGATTATCTTTATAAGTTCGGTGTTTTGATTTATATCTAAACATTTAAAAAATTATTTTTTCTGCACCTTTGCCCAAGTATCTCTCAGTGTTACGGTTCGGTTGAAAATATAATGATTTTTTGTGGAATCTTTATCTAAAGTAAAATAGCCCAATCGCTGAAACTGAAATTTGTCTTCCGGTTTAGCTTCTTTCAATGCCGTTTCTGCAAAACCATGTACAATTTTCATAGAATCCGGATTCACGAACTGCATAAAATTCCCGTCTTCGGCTTCATCCGGTGATTCCACTGTAAACAAACGGTCGTACAAACGAACTTCAACCGGTAAGTTTTCAGTGGCAGAAACCCAATGCAGCGTTCCTTTTACTTTTCTCATACTGGCTTCACTTCCGGAACCTGATTTTGAATCGGAATCATATTCTGCAAAAATGGTGGTGATATTCCCATCAGTATCTTTCTCTACCCGAGTTGCTTTTACGATATAAGCACCTTTCAGCCGAACTTCATTTCCAATTGATAAACGGAAGAATTTTTTAGGTGCTTCTTCCATAAAATCTTCTCTTTCTATATACAATTCACGAGTAAACGGAACTTCTCGTTCGCCTGCATTTTCATCTTCAGGATTATTTTCTAAAATCAGAGTTTCAATTTGATTTTCAGGATAATTTTCAATTACCAATTTCACCGGATCAATGACAGCCATTACTCTGGGAGCAATTTTATTCAAATGATCACGAACAGAAAATTCCAAAAGTGAAATATCAATCAGATTATCCCGTTTAGCAACGCCGGCTTTATCCCAAAATTCACGAATAGATTCCGGCGTATATCCTCTTCTTCTCAAACCGGAAATCGTAGGCATTCTTGGATCATCCCAACCGTTTACCACGCCTTCATCCACCAAAGTTTTTAATTTTCGTTTGCTGGTAATCATATAACTTACATTACCGCGTGCAAATTCTCTTTGTTTAGGTTTCAATTCCTGTTCAGGTAATTCCACTTGATTCAGGTACCATTCATAAAGCGGTCTGTGATTTTCAAACTCTAAAGAACATAGCGAATGTGAAATTCCTTCGATATAATCCGATTCGCCGTGTGCCCAATCATACATCGGATAAATTTTCCATTGATTACCCGTTCTGTGATGTTCTTTATGCAAAACACGATACATTACAGGATCGCGCATATTCATATTAGGTGAATTCATATCGCCTTTAGCACGAAGCACATGGCTTCCTTCAGGGAATTCACCATTTTTCATTTTTTCAAATAATTCCAAATTTTCCTCCACCGGACGATTTCTGTAAGGACTTTCAATCCCTGCTTCACCCGGATTTTTTCGTTGTTCATTAATGATTTCTGATGATTGATCGTCCACATACGCTTTTCCATCTTTTATCATCTGAACTGCCCAATCGTACAATTGCTGGAAATAATCGGAAGCAAATCGTTCTTCTTCCCACTGAAAACCTAACCATTTCACATCTTCCCGAATGGAATCCACAAATTCCTGTTCTTCTTTAGCCGGATTGGTATCGTCAAAACGAAGATTGACAGGTGCCTTGTATTTTTCACCTAAACCAAAGTTGATACAAATTGCCTTGGCGTGTCCAATATGCAGATAACCATTGGGTTCTGGCGGAAAACGAAATCTTAGTTGGTTGAGGTTATAACCATTTTTCAAATCCTCTTCAACAATCTGTTCAATAAAATTCAAGGGTCTTTTTTCTACTTCCATTTTTTTCCAATAAGGCTTGCAAAGTGAAGTTTTTTGAGTATAATTGTGAAATTAAGGCATGATTTAAAATGATGAAAAGATTAATTAGAAGTATATTGATTTTATTGTCGGGATTTGTTTTGGCGCAAAACCAAATCAGAATTGAATATGAAATTCAACCTGATTATGATTTTGAGGGAACTAATCCGGGTATGAATATTATTGCTAAAAAAGCATTTTATGAACTTATTGCCGACCGGGAAGAATCTCAGTACAATTATATGGAGAAAGTGGATAATGAACAACCGAAAGAGATGAATACCCAGACTATTATTGTAGAAATAGGTTCGCCCGGTATGCACTACGTGAATACCAAAGAAAAGTTTTTTATGAAAGAAACCGAAGTTGGAAACAAACGCTATATCATCAAAGATTCTCTTACTGTAATTGATTGGAAAATTCAAAATGAAACCAAAGAAGTGGAAGGAATACAAGTGCGAAAAGCTACTGCTAGTTTGAAAAATAATGAAATAACAGCGTGGTACGCACCTAAGATTACATACAAATCCGGACCGGATAAATATTGGGGTTTACCCGGGATTATTTTGGAATTGGAAACGGTTCAAGGATTGCAAAATGGCGGAAAAGTAGTAACTACTTACAAAGCTGTTAAAATTGAAATTTTGGGAAAAGATAAAAAAATGAATCAACCAAACCGTGGAAAAATAGTAACATCAGCAGAAATTCGTGAAATTCATGATGAAGCCAACAAAAAAATGCGGGAAATGTACGGTGACGGTGTAGATAAAGAATAAAATGTATGAATAAATCGTTTTGATTAAGAAACAATTTTGGAGAAAGAAAAGTTTGTGTGGATTTAGAAAAAAACAACACGACATCAATTGTCGTACTAAGTTTTTATATTTGAAAATAAATTCAAAATTATGTCTCAAAAAGAAACCATTCTTCGCCATCGAATCATCATTCAAAAATTACGAAATAAACCCTCTTCTTTTGAAGAAATTTTAGAAAAATTGGAATCCGAATCGGATTTGCATCAATATGAGCTACAATTTGAAATTTCCAAACGTACTTTTCAGCGTGATATAAAAGAAATAGCATCACTTTATAATATTGTAATAAAGTTTGATCGTGGACAAAAAGTATATTTCATTGCTGAAGATCATCAGGATGAATACAGTGAGCGAATGTTTGAGGCTTTGGATGTTTATCAGATTTTGAATTTAAATCATTCTTTGGCTGAATTTATTCAATTTGACACTCGAAAACCCGAAGGAACAGAGCATTTGAGTGGTTTGTTGTACGCCATTCAAAATCGTTTTCAAATTCAGTTTCGTTATGCAAAATTTTGGTCAACAGAAGTCGAAAATCGTACAGTAGAACCTTATTTATTGAAAGAAGTTCGCAAACGTTGGTATGTTTTTGCTTATGATTTGGATAGAAAAGAATTTCGGACTTTTGGTTTAGATCGTCTGTTTGCACTGAATATTACACAGAAAAAATTCCAATTTCCACAACAATTGAATCCTAAAAATTATTTTAAAGATTGCTTTGGAATTATAGGTCCCGATGAAAGAAAAACAGAAAATATTTTGTTAAAATTCACTGAGAATCAAGGCAGTTATATTCGAACTCTGCCTTTGCATTCTTCTCAAAAAATTTTAGAAGACCGAAATGGAGAAATGACCGTTCAATTAAAATTGATTCCAACTTATGATTTTGTTATGGAACTCCTTTCACATGGCGAATTTGTGAAAGTTTTAGAACCAGCCGATTTGGTCAAGGAAATTAAAACCCGTCTCCAAAAAAACTTAAAAATATATGAGTGAATTCGGTTTATCGAATAAAAATTAAGGCCCGTTGAATTTCATTATAAGTGAATTCTCCATTTAATCTTTCATGAATTTCACCCAATCTCGCTGTTGGATTTTTGATTAAAATCTTTTTCGTTTTTTTAATAATTTCTTCTTTTGGGCGATAGATTTCCAAATCAATTTCAGAATCGGATTGGGCAATTTTCATCAAATGTCCCAAAATTGTATTTTCGGTCAAACCTCTTTCTTCAGCAATTTCTTTGATAGACAATTTTTTAAGTACATATTCTTTCGTAATCTCAAGCGTTGAAGCTTTTTTGGCTTTTCCTTTTTGACTTAATTTTTCTTTCTGTTTTATCAATTCCTTTTTGTCGGTAATACCACCACACAAAACAATGAATTTTTTAAATTCCTGTTCCAAAGTTTTTTCATCCAATGAATCGTCCCATTCTTGCGATAATTCCTGAAAACGTTTATCAGCACGCATAGCCAAATCATCAACTTCCAAAGCTGTTTGATTGAGTCCTCTCAATTTGAGCCCACTCAAATCCCGAAGTCGGGAAAGTGCCACATAGCCTTGTCCTTTTTCAAAAGCCTTACTTAAATCAATCATCGCAGCATCTAAAGTCATTCCTTGACTTTTATGAACTGTAATTGCCCAAGCCAATCGCAACGGAATTTGAGTAAACGAAGCCAAAGTATTGCCCATTTCATCTTCAAAAGCCCAAACTTCCGGAGTTGCTTCAATCAATTCGCCATTTAAAATTCGAATTAAAGGAAATCCTTTTTCGGTAAATCCGCTCACTCGTCCCATAGTTCCATTGACAAAACCGGATTCGTAATTATTTCGGATAAACATCACTTGTGCGCCAATTTTTAATTCTAATTTCTCCAATGCCAAGACGGATTTCTTCAACATTTCGACTAAATTCGGATTTCCTTTTATTTTCGCTTCGAAGAATTTAGAGGAATTCCCAATCTGATTCAAAAAAGTATAATTAATTCGGTCAACATCCGCATTGTGTGTGAATAATTTAGTTTCCATTTCGCCTTCATCCGGATGAAATTCCACACGAGATTGTAATAAATTAACAGAATCTTCGCTCACTGTTCCATTTCGAATTTCATTCAAAATAAAATTGAGCTCATTGTGTGTTTGTCGGTATTGTTCAGTCAAATAACAAATCACAGGTTCAGCTTCCAGCCAAGCATCAGACATAAAAGCAAATTTTTGTTTAGAAGTTTCTTCTTCGTTTCCAATAGGTGGCAATTGAAAAAAATCTCCTGAAAAAATCACCTGAACTCCACCAAAG
>JAVFAE010000094.1:0-7765 GCA_034002605.1 Weeksellaceae bacterium
AGATGAACTTGTGCTTTAGTTTGGCTTTTAATCAAGTGAAGCAAATAATAATTATAAGCTCCACCGCCCGTTATCAGGACATTTTTTATTGAATTTTCATTTAAAACCCGACAAATTTGATACGAAATATGCTGACTAAAAGTTGCTAACCAATCACAAACCGACAAATCAAAAGAATCCAATAAGGGTAAAATGAAACGGTTTGACCATTCTACTCCCAACGATTTCGGTGGAATTTGACCATAAAAATCCAACTCATTTAATTTTAAAAATAAAACTTCATTCACTTGTCCCGACTGAGCCAATTCTCCATTTTCATCATATAATTTTCCTTCTTTTCCGGCTAAATAATTCAGAACAATATTAACCGGACAAATATCAAAAGCTATTCGTTCTCCCTTTTTTTCAAAAGAAATATTAGAAAATCCACCTAAATTCAAACAAGCGTCATATATGGAAAATAAAAACCGATCACCTATCGGTACCAAAGGCGCACCTTGACCACCCAATAAAACATCTTTCGTTCTAAAATCATAAACGGTTTTAATTCCGGTTTCCAAAGCGATGGCTTGTCCATTTCCGATTTGGAGTGTATATTTTTCTTTGGGATTATGAAAAACAGTATGACCATGTGATGCAATGAAATCCAAATTGGAAATTTGATGTTCTTTTATAAAATCAGCTACTTTTTTAGCAATTAAAAATCCATAATCCACATCTAATTTAATTAATTCCTCACCTGAAAGATGAATAGATTTCTTAAGTTTTGAATTCCATTCTTCCGAATAAGGAACGGTTGCTGTTTT
This sequence comes from Weeksellaceae bacterium, assembly GCA_034002605.1. GTDB lineage: Bacteria > Bacteroidota > Bacteroidia > Flavobacteriales > Weeksellaceae > Moheibacter. Next base: position 807 of record JAVFAE010000094.1, read on the forward strand.
TATTAATTCAAATGTAATTTCAGGATAAGTAAATCGAATATAAGCTATGTCCAAACCATCCAAAGAAGTCCCTGACATTAATCCTAAACAATGATAAATTTTCATAAAAACATTAAAACGTAAATCTAACAAAAAATCCTTACTTTTGGGCATCAAAAAAAATTAGAAATAATGGCACAGGATATTATTTTCGATTTAATCGAAGACGAAAGAGAAAGACAAACAATAGGTTTGGAATTAATCGCTTCTGAAAATTATGTGAGCGATAACGTAATGAGAGCAGCCGGTTCAATTTTGACCAATAAATATGCAGAAGGTTATCCGGGAAAAAGATATTACGGAGGTTGCGAAGTAGTGGACGAAATTGAAACTTTAGCAATTGAGCGTTTAAAACATTTATTTAATGCTGAATATGCCAATGTTCAGCCACACAGCGGCTCACAAGCTAATGCTTCTGTTTATTTAGCTTGTTTAAAACCGGGTGACAAAATCATGGGATTGGATTTATCACATGGCGGACATTTAACTCATGGCTCACCGGTAAGTTCTTCCGGAAAACTGTATCAAACCTGCTTTTACGGAGTTGACAAAGAAACCGGAACAATCGACTATGAAGCAATGCGTCAAATCGCTTTAAAAGAAAAACCTAAAATGATTATTTGCGGTGCTTCTGCTTATGCAAGAGATATGGATTTTAAGAAATTCAGAGAAGTAGCCGATGAAATAGGTGCTTTATTATTAGCGGATATTGCTCATCCGGCCGGATTAATAGCAAGAGGAATTTTAAGCGACCCTATTCCACATTGTCATTTTGTAACTTCTACCACACACAAAACTTTAAGAGGACCGAGAGGAGGTGTAATTATGATGGGGAAAGATTTTGAAAATCCTTGGGGAGAAGCAACGCCAAAAGGAGAAGTAAAAATGATGTCTAATTTATTAAATATGGCAGTGTTTCCGGGAACTCAAGGAGGTCCGTTGGAACACGTTATTGCAGCAAAAGCTGTTGCTTTTGAAGAAGCTCTTTCTGATGGATATATGAATTACGTCATTCAATTAACCAAAAATGCACAAGCTTTGGCTAAAGCAATGATTGGAAACGGTTACAATTTGGTTTCAGGTGGAACCGATAATCATTTAATGTTAATTGATTTGAGAAATAAAAATATCACGGGTCGAGAAGCTGAAAACACTTTGGTAAAAGCCGATATTACTTGCAACAAAAACATGGTTCCTTTCGATGACAAATCACCGTTTACTACATCAGGAATTCGTTTGGGAACTGCTGCTATCACAACACGCGGTTTAAAAGAAAATGATATGGCAATTGTTGCTGATTTAATTGACGAAGCCTTAATGAACAAGGACAATGACACAATTTTAGATGCCGTTGCCGACAAAGTAAATGAAATGATGGAAGGACTGCCTTTGTTTCAATGGTAATTCATTCAAAATAATAAATAATTGGAAAACTCTCGATTTAAAGTTGAGAGTTTTTTTATGTTCCTTCTCTAATTTGATTTTATTTTGTAGGAATAATCCGGCTCTAAAAATAAACTTATATTTTTGCGCCATGTTATTAGTTCAGAATTTAGGCGTTCACTTCGCAGGAAATTATTTATTTGACAATGTTTCTTTTCGGATTAACAAAGGAAACCGAGTAGGTTTGGCAGGTAAAAACGGTGCCGGAAAATCAACTTTACTAAAAATCTTAGCCAAAAAACAAGATTCCGATGAAGGAGATGTTATTCATGAAGGCGAAGTAAGTGTTGGTTTTTTAACCCAAGATATTGATTTTGAAAAAGGAAGAACGGTTTGGGAAGAAGCCGGAAGAGCTTTTGAACAATTGAATAAAATTCAGAAAAAAATTGACGAAACCAATCAACAATTAAGTGAAAGAACCGATTATGAAAGCGATGAATATGCTAAATTAATCGAAGATATTACACATTTAACTGAGCGTTTTTCTCTTTTGGGCGGTTACACTAAAGATGCCGAAATGGAAAAAATCTTAATGGGACTTGGTTTCAAATCAGAAGATTTCCATCGTCCAACCGATGAGTTTTCAGGAGGATGGCGTATGCGGATTGAATTAGCAAAATTACTTTTACAAAAACACGATGTACTTCTTTTAGACGAACCAACCAACCATTTGGACATTGATTCAATTTTGTGGTTAGAAGAATTTTTACAAGATTATCCGGGTGCAGTTGTTTTAGTTTCGCACGACAAACAATTTTTGGATAATGTAACCAATCGGACTTTGGAAATTGCCAATAAACAAATTCATGATTACAAAGCCAATTATTCAAAATACATTGAACTTCGGAAAGAAAGAAGAGAAAAATTAGAACAAGCTCAAAAAAATCAAGAACAACAAATTAAACATACCGAACAACTCATCGAAAAATTCAGAGCCAAAGCTTCCAAAGCTTCCATGGCACAATCTTTAATTAAAAAATTAGATAAAATCGACCGGATTGAAGTCGAAAATGAGGATGTTCACCGAATGAATATTCGTTTTTCAACGGCTGTAACACCCGGAAAAATTATTTTTGAATTAGAAAATGTTGGAAAAGCGTACGGAAACAAACAAATTTTTGATGGAGTTTCTTTTTATGTTAACCGAGGTGAAAAAATCGCTTTTGTAGGTCAAAACGGACAAGGAAAAACCACTTTAGCTCGTACCATGGTTGACGGTTTGGAACATTCCGGGTCAATTAAAATCGGGCACAATGTTGAAGTTGGGTATTTTGCTCAAAATCAAGCTGATGCTCTAAATGAAAAATGGACAGTTCAGGAAGAAGCAGAATACGCTTCAACAGAAGAAACCCGAAAACAAGTCCGTGATGTATTGGGTGCTTTTCTTTTCAGAGGTGAAGAAGTTGAGAAAAAAGTTTCTGTTTTATCGGGAGGAGAAAGAAATCGTTTGGCTCTTGCCAAATTAATGCTCAAACCTTTCAATGTTTTGGTCATGGACGAACCAACCAACCATCTTGATATTCAATCCAAAGAAACTTTAAAATTAGCACTCAAAAACTTTGACGGAACTTTGATTTTGGTTTCGCATGACCGTGAGTTTTTAGATGGTTTGGCTGATAAAGTTTTTGAATTTAAAAATGGAATTGTCAAAGAATTTTTGGGTGGAATCAATGATTATTTATCCGAACGAAAAGTCAGAAGCTTCCGTGAAATCGAGAAAGTAGAAAATTCTTCTGCCTTAAAACCAACGAATTCTAAACAAAATGAAAATACTTTATTTAGTCGGGAAAAACAAAAAGAACAAAACCGAATTAAGAATCAAATCGAAAAATTAGAAGAAAAAATCACAGAAATAGAAGAAGAAATCATCAATCTGGAAAAGAAATTTGAATCCGGTCATTCTGATGAAGATTTAAAAAATTATACTCAATTAAAAAATGAATTGGATAAAATCATGAATCAATGGGAAGAATTGCAGTTAAGTTTGGAGTGATGGAATACTATTAACTTTCCTTCAATTCCTTAATCATATCCCGAAATTTAGCCGCTTCAATAAAGTCAAGTTCCTGAGCCGCTTTTTCCATTTTACTCTGTAGTTCTTTGATTTTCTTTTGTTTATCATCGGAAGACAGTTTTTTAAATTCCGTTTTTTCTTCTGCAGCAAAAGTTGACAACGATTTTTGTTCATACGGATTAATCTCAAACTGCTCTGCTTTAGTATTGATAACCGTAATTTTCTTATTCAGCGGTTCCGGTTTTTTATTATGTTCCGTATTGTATTTAATTTGAATTTCTCTTCTTCGGTTAGTTTCATCTATTGTTTTTTGCATAGAAACTGTGATTTTATCCGCATACATAATCACTCTTCCATTTACATTTCGTGCAGCACGCCCCGAAGTTTGAGTTAAAGAACGATGATTTCGTAAAAATCCTTCTTTATCTGCATCCAAAATTGCTACCAATGAAACTTCCGGTAAGTCCAAACCTTCCCGAAGTAAATTCACACCCACCAAAACATCAAACAAACCGGCTCGTAAATCCTGCATAATCTGAACTCGTTCCAAAGTATCAACATCCGAATGAATATAACGTGTTCGCACACCGAAACGAATTAAATATTTGGTTAATTCTTCCGCCATTCGCTTGGTCAAAGTTGTAACCAAGGTTCGTTCATCTTCCTCGTTTCGCTTTTGAATTTCTTCCATCAAATCATCCATTTGATTCAAAGACGAGCGAACTTCTATAATTGGGTCCAACAAACCGGTCGGACGAATAATCTGTTCCACCACTACTCCATCCGATTTCTCCAATTCATAATTAGCAGGTGTTGCCGAAACATAAATTACTTGATTTTGCATGGATTCAAATTCTTCAAACTTCAAAGGTCGGTTATCCAAAGCCGCCGGTAATCGAAATCCATATTCCACCAAATTTTCTTTTCGACTCCGGTCTCCTCCGTACATCGCATGAACTTGAGGAATAGTAGCATGAGATTCATCAATTACCATCAGATAATCTTCCGGAAAATAATCCAACAAACAGAAAGGACGAGTTCCCGGTAATCGTCCGTCTAAATAGCGAGAATAGTTTTCAATTCCGGAACAATAACCTAATTCCTTCATCATTTCCACATCAAACTCAGTTCTTTCCTGCAAACGTTTGGCTTCTAAATTCTTTCCGATTTCCTGAAAATAAGCGACCTGTTTTCCTAAATCAATTTGAATGTTTTTTATGGCAGCATGTAAAGATTCAGGAGAAGTAACAAATAAATTTGCCGGATAAAGATTAATTTTATCTAAGAATGCCAATCTTTTTCCACTTGAAGGATCTATCGTTTCAATTTCTTCAATAGTATCACCAAAAAAATGAATTCGAACGCCTTGGTCGGAGTAGGCCGGGAAAATATCCGTTACATCGCCCCGAACTCGAAAAGTTCCTCGTGCAAAATCCGCTTCTGTTCGGGAATAAAGTGAAGCCACTAATTTTTGCAAAAATTGAGTTCGAGAAATCGTTTGATTTACTTCTAATGAAATAATATTTTTATGAAATTCGGTCGGATTTCCAATTCCATACAAACACGAAACCGAGGCTACCACCAAAACATCTCTTCTTCCGGAAAGTAAAGAAGAGGTAGTGCTTAAACGTAATTTTTCTATTTCCTCATTAATGGATAAATCCTTTTCAATATAAAGTCCAATCGAAGGAACATAGGCTTCCGGTTGGTAATAATCATAATACGAAACAAAATATTCAATAGCATTTTCCGGAAAAAACTCTTTAAATTCCATGAACAATTGGGCTGCTAAAGTCTTATTATGAGCCAAAACTAAAGTTGGACGCTGAACTTCTTGTACTACATTAGCAATGGTAAAAGTTTTTCCTGAACCGGTAACACCCAAAAGAGTTTGGTAATTATCGTCGGACAAAATCCCATTTACCAAAGACCGAATTGCCTGTGGCTGGTCTCCGGTAGGTTTAAATTCCGATCGGATTTTAAAATTCATACAAAGAAAATCAAAGATTCAATACAGAATTAAATTGTATCCGTATCAAGATAAAATTTAATTAAAATAAGGTTTCATGTTCAATTACAGCTACTTTTCCATCTTCACAACGGAAAGTTTTTGCCGGAAATTTCTGAATGATATTATAATCATGTGTTGCCATCAAAACGGCAACATTTTTTTCTTTTGAGAGATTTAAAATCAAATTCATAATTTCAGAAGAAGTTTCCGGGTCTAAGTTTCCGGTTGGTTCGTCTGCCAATATTAAATTCGGCTGATTTAATAATGCCCGAGCAATGGCAATCCGTTGTTGTTCACCACCTGAAAGTCGAAAAGGCAACATTTTTTTCTTTGAAATCATGCCAACACTTTCCAAAACTTCATCAATACGATCGTTGATTAATTTTTTATCTGACCAACCCGTGGCTTTTAGTACAAATGCCAAATTCTTCTCAACATTTCGATCCAATAAAAGCTGAAAATCCTGAAAAACAATTCCTAAATGTCTTCTTAAATTAGGGATTTTACTCGTTTTCATACCGTTTAATTCAATTCCGACTACTTTTCCATAGCCTTCTTTTAATGGTAAATCACCATAAAGAATTTTCAGAAGACTACTTTTTCCACTTCCTGTTTTTCCTATTAAATAAGAAAATTCTCCTTCTTGTAATTCAAAATCTATATTGCTTAAGACCAAATAATTTCTTTGATAAACAAAGGCTCTTTCCAATTTGACAACGGTGTCTGACATTTTTCTGAATTTATATGGGAACAAAGATATAAAAAAGCCCGAAAGAAAAACTCCCGGGCTTGGTCTTTTTACTATAATAGTAACATTTAGCGTTTAGCTCTAACTTCGCTAATCGTTAATTGTTTTCTGCCTCTTTTTCTACGAGCTGCTAAAATTTTACGCCCGTTTTTGGTTGCCATTCTCTCACGAAATCCGTGTTTATTTCTTCTTCTTCTGTTGCTGGGTTGAAATGTTCTTTTCATTGCTTCTAACTTTTACATTTTTTCAAATGGTGTGCAAATATATAGCTATTTTTTGATTTCAAAATTATTTTAGGAAAATATTCTGCTAAATTTCATTTTTGATTTTTTTGAGCAAAATAAATCAGCAATAAAAACCATCCTATTACCATAAATAAACCTCCCAAAGGTGTCACCGGTCCTAATACACTAAAATTAATTTCCCAGTAATCAGCAAAGGATAATAAATAAATACTGAATGAAAACAAGAAAACACCAATGATAAATGCCCAAGCCGCACCTTTTTCCCATTTTGTTTTAAATCGTAAAAACAAACCGATAGCAACTAAAAGCAAGGCATGATACATTTGGTATTTCACTCCGGTTTCAAAACTCTGTAATTTTTCTACCGATAAAATTTTCTTAAATGCATGTGCTCCAAAAGCTCCTAAAATCACAGAAGAAGCTCCATAAAAACTACCAAAAAGTAAAGTTATTCGTTTC
>JAVFAE010000095.1:0-7764 GCA_034002605.1 Weeksellaceae bacterium
ATATCCATTTAGGCGGAACCGGAAGTTTAGTGAAAATCACAAAAGAAGAAAGACGATTGGCCATTCATGCAGCAAAAGCAATGGGATTGGATGTGGCCGGTGTGGATATGATTCGCTCCATAAAAGGGCCTTTGTTGTTGGAGGTCAACTCATCGCCCGGATTGGAAGGAATTGAAAATGCAACCGGTAAGGATTTAGCTGTTGAAATGATAAAAGCTATTGAAAATAATATTGAAAAACGAATGGTGAAACGGAAAAGATAATAGACATTTGTTGACCTGCATTATTCACAAAATAATTCAAACAAAAGGCAGATTAAAATAATGTAAGTGTCTTTTCACCTTTTTCTAATTCAAGTAAATATTTTTTTCTGAAAATTCCTCCGGCATAACCTGTCAAACTGCCATCTTTTCCAATAACTCTATGACAAGGAATTAAGATGCTAATCGGATTTTTTCCATTGGCAGAAGCCGCCGCCCGGATAACTTTTTCGTTTCCTAAACGATTTGCTAATTCTTGATAAGAAATAGTTGTTCCAAATGGGATTTTCCTAAGTTCAGCCCAAACTTTTAACTGAAATTCCGTTCCTTGCGGTTGTAGAGGAACGGAAAAATTCCATTTTCGATGAATAAAATAATCATCCAATTGATTTTTAATGAGTTGAAATAATTCAGGAAGATCTTCTGAAACCTCAGGTTCTTTGTCAAAAAAGTCAATTGAAGTAATAAAATCTTCTGTTCCACAAATGCTTAACCAACCTATTTCAGTAAAATATTTAGACGTAAAAACCATTAATTCAAATAATTGTTTTATATTTGCCCCGAATTTAGGAAGAAAAAACTAAAAGAGAGCGGAAAGCTCTCTTTTTTGTTCGTTATGAATCAGGAAATAATAAAACAACTAATTGACGAAGCCATAGAAGAAAATCCTTCTTTATTTTTGGTGGAATGGAAAGTATCGGCAGATGACTCGATTGAAGTTTTAGTTGATGGTGACCAAGGTGTTTCTATTGATGAAATTGTCCGAATCAGTCGCCATGTTGAACACAATTTGGATCGGGAAACGAATGATTTTTCTTTAAACGTTTCGTCAGCAGGTGTTGGAAATCCATTAATTCTACCTCGTCAATACAAAAAAAATATTGGACGGATTTTAAAAGTTTCAAAAACAGAAGGAGGAAAAGATTTGGAAGGAGAATTAACTGAAGCAAATGACGAGGAAATTGAGTTAAAATGGACAGTGAAAGAACCTAAACCAGTAGGAAAAGGCAAACACACAGTCGAAAAAAAGGAAAAAATAAATTATCAAGAAATAAAAAAAGCAATAGTCAAAGTTATCTTTTAAAAAAGTAAACCTTATGGACAATATAGCATTGATAGAATCCTTCGGGGATTTTAAAGACGAAAAAAACATAGACCGAATCACTTTGATGGCCATTTTGGAGGAATCACTACAAAGTGTTTTACGCAAAAAATATGGTTCTGATGATAATTTTAATATTATTGTGAACCCGGACAAAGGAGACTTGGAGATTTGGCACAATCGAATTGTTGTAGAAGACGGAGCAGTAGAGGATGATAGTTCTGAAATTGAATTGTCGGCAGCGAGAAAAATTGAACCTGATTTTGAAGTGGGAGAAGAAGTTTCTGAATTTGTTCCATTAATTGATTTAGGAAGAAGAGCTATTTTGGCTTTACGCCAGAATTTGGTTTCTAAAATTATGGAACATGACAATGCCAATCTTTATACACGATTTAAAGATATGGAAGGTGAAATCATTACCGGTGAAGTACATCATATTCGTCAAAAACACGTCATTATTATGGATGATGAGCAAAATGAAATGATTTTACCTAAGGAAAATCAAATTCCATCGGATTATTTCAAAAAAGGAGAATCAGTTCGTGCAGTAGTAGATGAAGTAAGATTAAAAGGAATAAAACCTCAGATTATTTTATCGAGAACTTCACCTAAATTTTTAGAAAAATTATTTGAACAAGAAATTCCTGAGATTTTTGACGGAATCATTACAATCAAAGGTGTGGTTCGTATTCCAGGGGAAAAAGCAAAAGTAGCCGTTGAGTCGTATGATGACCGAATTGACCCGGTTGGTGCTTGTGTGGGAATGAAAGGTTCGAGAATTCATTCCATTGTTCGTGAGTTGAGAAATGAAAATATTGATGTTATTAACTACACGACAAACTTACATTTGTACATAACAAGAGCTTTAAGTCCGGCTAAAATTTCAAGAATGGAAATTGATGAGGATAACGATAAGATTTCGGTTTTTGTAAAACCGGAAGAAGTTTCTAAAGCTATTGGAAAAGGAGGACATAATGTGCGTTTGGCTGGAAAATTATTAGGAATGGAAATAGACGTATTCCGAGATATTCCGCAAGATGAAGACGTAGAATTATCTGAATTTACCGATGAAATCGCACCGTGGATTATTGATATTTTCCAAAAAATCGGTTTAGATACTGCACGTAGCGTACTTGAACAAGATATAAACGATTTGATTTCCAGAACCGATTTAGAGGAAGAAACTATCTATGAAGTGATTCAAATTTTGAAAGCTGAAATGGAAGATTAAATAATCAAATCAATAAATTAAAGCGTACTAAGTTTAGATTTAGTACATTTGCAAACCAAAAAAACCAAATTAATTATATGTCGGGAACGATAAGATTAAGTAAAGTATTAAGAGAGTTGAACATTTCAATAGACCGAGCTGTTGATTTTCTGAATGGAAAAGATATTCAAATCGAACGATCACCAAACACGAAAATTGACCAGGATACCTATTCGATTCTTATCAAAGAATTTCGTTCAGACGCGGAACAAAAGGCAGCTTCAGAAGAAGTTGTAATTAACAAAATTCCGGAACGAAAACCGGAACTTCCTAAAAAAGAAGTGAAAGTTGAGCCAATCCCGACACCGGCGATTGAACCTAAAACAGAACCTAAAGAGGAAGAAGCTCCTGCTCCTGAAATAAAGCCTGAAATAATTCCCGAAGTAAAAGAAGAACCTAAAGAAAAAGAACCAACCCCAAAACCAGAAGTTACTACTACACCTAAAAAAATAGAATTAGAAGGAATTAAAACCGTTGGAAAAATTGATTTGGATAAATTAAAAAAGCCAAAAGAAGATAAAAAAGCAAAAAAAGCGGTTCAGAAAGAAAAAGAAGAACCAAAAGTAAAAAAAGAAGAAAAGTCCGAAAAGAAAAAAGAAGAAAAAACTGAAATAAAAGTCGAAGTTAAGCCGGAACCAAAAGTTAAAGAAGAACCTCAAAACGAAGAACCGGAAAAAATCGAAACGGTTTATCAAAAATTAGACGGCCCGAATTTTACCGGTAAAAAGTTGGATCTTTCTGAATTTGAAAAAGACAAAAAACTTGCAGATGATCGTAAAGAAAAACAAAAGCAAGAAAAAGAAAATAGAAAAAAACGAAAACGAATCCGTAAGGATGTCAAATTAGACGACGTTAAACCGAATAATAATTCAAATTCCAACTCACAAACTAATCAACAACGTCACTCAAAAGACAATAAACGAGCTCCAAGAAAACAACAAGTAGAACTTACAGAAGAACAAGTTTCAAAACAAATTAAAGAAACGCTCGAAAAGTTAACCAGCAAAAATATCAAGTCAAAAGCATCCAAACACAGACGGGATAAACGTAAAGAAAGACGCGAAATGGAGGCCATGGAAATGGAAGCTCGCGAAAAAGACAAAACCTTGCAAGTAACCGAGTTTGTTACTGTAAATGAATTAGCAAGTTTAATGGATGTTAGCGTAACTGATGTTATTTCAGCTTGTATGAGTTTAGGAATTTTCGTAACCATGAACCAACGATTAGAAGCTGATACCATTCAATTGGTAGCTGATGATTTTGGTTATGAAGTTTTATTCACCAATGTAGAAGAAGAATTAGACATTGAAGAAGAAATAGAAGATTTGCCGGAAGATTTAGTTTCCCGTGCACCTATCGTAACCGTAATGGGACACGTGGATCATGGAAAAACCTCACTTTTAGACTATATTCGTAAAGCCAACGTAATTGCCGGTGAATCCGGAGGAATTACACAGCATATCGGAGCGTATAATGTACAATTAGAAAATGGACAAAGAATTACTTTCTTGGACACGCCCGGACACGAAGCCTTTACCGCAATGCGAGCCAGAGGAGCACAAGTAACAGATATTGCCATTATTGTAATTGCAGCAGACGATCAAGTGATGCCTCAAACCCGGGAAGCAATAGCGCATGCACAAGCAGCAGAAGTTCCGATTATTTTTGCAATTAATAAAATTGATAAACCTACTGCTAATCCGGATAAAGTAAAAGAACAATTAGCCGGAATGAACTTGTTGGTAGAAGATTGGGGAGGAAGTATTCAATCTCAGGATATTTCTGCAAAACAAGGATTAAATGTAAAAGAATTATTAGAAAAAGTTTTATTAGAAGCTGAAATCTTAGAATTAAAAGCTAATCCGGATCGTTTGGCAACTGGAACTGTAGTAGAAGCGTCTTTAGATAAAGGAAGAGGATATGTTTCTACTGTTTTGATTCAAAATGGAACTTTACGAGTAGGAGATTATATGGTTGCGGGAAGTAATCATGGAAATGTACGTGCGATGTTGGATGAAAGAGGAAATCGGGTAAAAGAAGCCGGTCCGTCCACTCCTGTTACTCTTCTTGGATTAAATGGAGCTCCGACTGCGGGCGATAAATTACGTGTTTTTGAAGATGAACACGAAGCTAAACAAGTTGCCAACAAGCGGGAACAATTACAACGAGAGCAAACTATTCGTACTCAAAAACATATTACATTGGATGAAATCGGTCGCCGAATTGCATTAGGTGATTTCCAAGAATTGAATATCATCCTGAAAGGAGACGTGGACGGCTCTGTAGAAGCTTTGACCGATTCACTTCAAAAACTGTCAACAGAAGAAATTCATATCAATATTCTTCATAAAGGTGTAGGGCAAATCACAGAATCCGATGTTCTATTAGCAAGCGCATCTGAAGCCATCGTGATTGGATTTAATGTACGTCCAGGCGTATCAGCAAAAGAAATTGCAGAAAGAGAAGAAATCGAAATCCGAAATTATTCAATCATTTATGATGCTATTAATGATGTGAAAGAAGCGATGGAAGGAATGCTTTCACCGGAATTAAAAGAGCAGGTAACCGGAAATGTTGAAATCCGGGAAACCTTCAAGGTTTCTAAAGTGGGAACTATTGCCGGATGTATGGTTATCGACGGTAAAGTAACCCGAAATTCTAAAATCCGATTGATTCGGGAAGGTGTGGTAATTCACGATGGAGAATTAGCAAGCCTGAAACGATTCAAAGATGATGTGAAAGAAGTAACCAAAGGCTACGAATGTGGATTAAACATTAAAAATTTCAACGATATTCAAATTGGAGATATTATTGAAGTTTATGAAACTGTAGAGGTTAAGAAGAAATTGAAATAATCCTTACTTTCATTAGAAAGTCAATCTCTTTTATTTAATAGAATTGATGGAATAAAGGAATATTAGATTTTATCTAAATGTCCGAAAACTTGCTTTCTAAAAAGTAAAATGATAGCTCCACCGACTGTGATGGAAGAATCTGCCACATTGAAGATATAAGAGAAAAATTCTTTTCCGCCTAAAAACGGTACCCAATCGGGCCAGTTAAATAAAGGGAAATAAAACATATCCACTACACAGCCTTTTAAAAAGCCGGAATATCCCTCAAAATTTGCTTGAGAAATACCCGAATAAGGTTCCCAAATTCCTAATTCACTGTCCCAAGTAAGTCCTGTGTCGAAAATCATTCCATAAAACAAGCTGTCAATCAAATTTCCGACAGCTCCGGCAAATACAAGTGCCATTCCCCATTTGAAATAATTATTATTATGGACTTTTATGTTTTTCCAAATGTACCAAGCGATTCCACCGATTAAAAACAACCGTAATGCCGATAAAATAACTTTTCCGGTTAATCCACCAAATTCAGCACCATAAGCCATTCCTGGATTTTCTACAAACTTCAATTGAAACCAACTGAAAACGTCAACACCTTCCGTTAAATGAAAATGAGTTTTGATATAAAACTTGGTCAATTGATCAAGTAAAATAACCAATACAACGATAATTCCTACTTTTTTCAAGATGTAATTTTAGCGTTGTCTGTTTTTTGCCTCAATACTCAAAGTTGCATGAGGAACTAATCTCAGTCTTTCTTTATCAATTAATTTTCCGGTTACGCGGCAGATTCCGTAGGTTTTATTTTGAATCCGAACCAAAGCATTTTTTAAATCACGAATAAATTTCTCTTGACGTGCTGCTAATTGTGCATTCTGTTCTTTGCTCATGGTTTCAGACCCTTCTTCAAACGCTTTGAAGGTGGGTGATGTATCATCCGTGCCATTATCCAGTCCATTCATAAAAGATTCTTTAATCAATTGATAATCACGTTCTGCTTTTTCCAATTTCTCCATAATTATCTGCTTGAACTCATCCAGTTCCAAGTCAGAATATTTTGTTTTTTCTTCTGTTGCCATACTCCTAAATTTTTGAAATCAAAATTTCGGTTATTAAATCATTTATCTCTATTTGCGTTCCGCCGACCATTTCTTCTACAAAAAGAATTTCATGTGCCAACGTTTCTGAACAAATATAATCTTTATTTTGAATTATTGCTATGTCTAATCTTTCTTCTTTCTTAACTTCTAACTGAATTTTATCTGTTAAATCAAATCCACTGTCTTTTCTTAAATTTTGAATCCGATTTACTAATTCTCTTGCCCAGCCTTCGTAAATTAAATTTTCGGTCAAAGTCATATCTAATGCAACGGTTAGATTTGCATTAGAAGCCACTGTCCAACCCGGAATATCTTTAGTGAAAATTTCAAAATCTTCCAATTCCAGTTCAATTTCCTTATTGCCTATATTCAATATTATTTTCCCTTCGGATTCTAACTTTACAATGTCATCATTTACTAATTTTGAAGTAGCTTCTGAAATAGCTTTCATATCTTTTCCAAACTTCGGCCCTAAAGTTTTAAAATTTGGTTTAATATTTTTCACTAATAAATGGGAAGCTTCTTCATTAGTCAATAATTCAATTTCTTTCACATTCACTTCTTGTTTTAACAATTCCGAAACGGATTCCAAACGGACTTTCATTTTTTCATCTAAAACCGGAATAATGACCTTTTGTAAGGGTTGACGAACCTTAATATCAGCTCCTTTTCGTAAAGATAAAATCATCGTTGTGGCCTGCTGAGCTAATTGAGTTCTGATTTCTAATTCTTTATCAATTAAGCTTTCGTCAGCTTTTGGGAAAAGAGCAATATGCACTGATTCAAAATTGTTTTTTCCGGTGACTTCGTTCAAATCTTTGTACAATCTTTCTGCAAAAAATGGAGCAACCGGAGCAATCAATACAGCTACATTTTCCAGCACAGTATAAAGTGTTTGATAAGCTGAAATTTTGTCTTTTTCATATTCACCTTTCCAAAAACGTCTTCTGCTTAAACGAACATGCCAGTTGCTTAGATTGTCTATAACGAATTCTTGAATCGCCCGTGTGGCACGAGTTGGCTCATAATCCGAATAAAATTCATCAACTTTTTTTATCAATGAATTCAATTCTGATAAAATCCAGCGGTCTAATTCTGTTCTTTCTGCGATTGGAATTTCTGCTTCTTTATATTGGAATTCATCTACATTGGCATATAATGCAAAAAATGAATAAGTGTT
>JAVFAE010000096.1:0-7754 GCA_034002605.1 Weeksellaceae bacterium
CCGATAAGCTGAATGCCATTTATCATTAATAATTTCTTCCAAATAGGGAATAATTCCTTCAAAATCAATTCTATAAACCTTGCTTACATCTGCAAACTTCAGTTGAACATCAAGTGTTTGTGTGATTCCGTTCAATAAATCATGAATTAAATCCGGATTTAATTTTTTGTAAGGTGTACCCAAATCTTCATCGTATTTGGCATAAATTCCCTCCACTTGTTTCATGATTCGGGAAGTATTTTTCAGTTCTGAGAAAGGAGCAATCATTCCGTTTTTTAAAGAACGGTTTTTGTCCGGGAAAATTTTTTCAATATCGATGATTTTCAATTCACCTAAACCGCTACAAGTCGGACAAGCTCCTTTGGGAGAATTGAATGAAAAGTTGTTAGGCTCCGGTGTAGGATAGGAAATTCCGCTTGTCGGACACATTAAATTCCGACTGTAAAAACGAACGGAATCGGTTTCGTAATCTAAAACCATCAGAATGTTGTTTCCTTGTTGCATCGCCAAGTCGATAGAACTCATCAATCGTTCATCCGTAACGGATTCATTTAAAATTAATTTGTCGATAACCAATTCAATATCGTGGATTTTATATCGGTCAAGCTTCATTCCTCTTTGAATTTCCCGAATTTCACCATCTACCCGAACTTCCATATAACCTTTTTTGGAAAACTGTTCAAAGAGCTCCCTATAATGTCCTTTTCGTGAACGAACCAAAGGAGAAAGCAATGCGATTTTTTTTGATTTAAATTTATCTTTGATTAAATCTTTGATTTGTTCATCGGAATAACTGACCATTTCCTCTCCACTTTCAAATGAATAAGCTGTTGAGGTACGAGCGTATAGCAAACGTAAAAAATCATAGATTTCAGTAATGGTTCCAACTGTGGAACGAGGATTTTTTGAAGTGGTTTTTTGTTCAATGGCAATAACCGGCGATAAACCTTCGATTTTATCAACATCAGGACGCTCCAATCCGCCTAAAAATTGACGGGCATAAGCCGAAAAAGTTTCAATATAACGCCTTTGTCCTTCTGCATAAATGGTATCAAATGCTAAAGATGATTTTCCGCTTCCGCTCAAACCGGTAATGACAACCAATTTTTCTCGCGGAATTTGTACGTCAATATCTTTTAAATTATGTTCTCTGGCACCGTAAACCTCTATAAAATCACTCATTTCATTCAGAAAATTAAAGCTGCAAAGTTACGGTTTATATTAGTTTTTTGGATGTTTGTTTTGACAAGACTTACTCAAAACTATAATTCAAAAGAGTCGGCAATCGCTAATAAAATCAATTCTTTATTTTTGGATTTAAAGTTTTGAATTGCTTCTTCCCGGTTGATTTCAATAAAAGGAGCGGTATCGTAGTGTACACCAAGTATTTTATTACATTCTACAAAATCCGAAGCCACTAAAGCTTCTTTGACATCCATGGTATAATTTCCGCCAATTGGAAAAACAGCTAAATCCAATTGAAAGAAAAGTGGAATTAACTTCATGTCCATAGTTAAAGCAGTATCACCGGAAAGATAAATTGTTTTTCCTTCAGATTCTAAAATAAAACCAACCGGATTTCCACCATAACTTCCATCCGGAAAAGAAGAAGAATGAACAGCACTAACGACTTTTAAACGACCAAAATCAAAATCCCAACTTCCTCCCTGATTCATGGCATGTCCTTCAAATCCTTTGTTGGAATAGTAAGTAACCACTTCATGGTTGGAAATTATTTTAGCTCCGGTTCGTTCTACGATGGCTTCCACATCTAAAATATGGTCATAATGCGCATGGGTCAGTAAAATATAATCAGCTTTTAATTCAGCAGTATTAATTGAAGCTGCTTTTGGATTTCCACTAATGAATGGATCGACTAAAATATGTTGGTTTTGGGTAACGATTCCTAAGGCGGAATGACCGTAATAAGTGATTTTCATTTTAAATTAATTAACTCGTTAAACATTGTTTTACAAATATAGACTATGAATTTTTAAAAACCCAAGCCCATTCAACAAAAATCAAGATTGAAAAATTTGATTTTTATTGGTAGAATGCAGTGTTTCCTAATAATAATTGTATTTTTGACTCGACTTTTAAAATAAATTCCGACGGAATTATAAAACGTATGAAAAACTATTTTTTACTCATCGGGCTTCTTTTTGGCAGTGTGTTTTTCGTTTCTTGCGAAGACGACGATGTGTGTATTGGCGAAGCAACTCCGGCTATGACGGTCGTTTTCCGAAATATATTAAATATGGAAAACCAAAGCGATACTTTAACGATTTATGCTTCTCCTGATTTGAATTTTGAAAACTCGATTTTGCTTTATGAAAAAATTTTCACTGATAGTTTAAAATTACCTTTGGGAAGTTTGGCCCAGTCTCAAACGTATTTTAAAATCCAGCGAAGAAGTAATGAGGTTTCGGATATTTTAAAAGTTGATTATCAGACTCATTCCGAATATGTCTCCAAAGCTTGCGGATTTCGTTTGACCTATGAAAATCTGAATTTTGAAACCACTCAAAATCACATTCAATATTTAATTCCCGGCGAATCAAATCAATTAAAAAATGAATCAAAAACCAATTTATATATTATTTTGGGCAATTAGTCTTTTCGCTGCTTCTCTACACGCACAAACGGATTCATTGAATTTGGATGCTAAAATATTGGTGGAAGAAATTCAAGATACTGTTGCTGTTCAAAAGGTAAAAAAAGGAAAAGGAAATTTATTTGTCAGTGTAGATTTGGTGGCACCGGTAATGGGTTTTTTTAATGATAAAAAAGGATTTCAAGCCGGAATAAGTTATAAAATCTATAAAAAATGGAATTTGGCAGCTGAAGTCGGATTTGAAAAAAATCATTACGATGAACTCGATTGGAATATTGATGTGGAAGGAATAGTTTTTAAATTAGGATTCAACTGGTTCATTACTCAGGATTACGAAAACTCTTCCAATGGTTTTTATACCGGACTTCGTTTTGCCTATACGGTTTACGACCAAAAAATCCACCAATATCCCATTCGCATGTCCAATAATCAAGTAGGAGAAGTCGGGAGTTTTCCAACAGAAAAAGTTAGTTCGTATTGGATAGAAATTGTTGCCGGAGGGCGAATCCAACTGTTTAAAAATTTATATGCTGATGTTTCGTTACGACCCGAAATTTATTTGGGAAGTAAAAAACAAGAAGGAATAAAGCCCTTGGTTATTCCGGCTTACGGAAAAGATATAGGTCCGATTAATTTTACTGCTTCTTGGGGTTTGACCTATAAAATATTCTAATGTCAATCATTTAAAAAGGATGAATTATCTTTGGTAAAAATAAACTTTAAAATGAATATTCAGGATAAAATCAATGCACTGAGAGAAGAATTAAATCAATACAATTATAATTATTATATTCTTGATAATCCATTAATTAGCGATTATGAATTCGACCAAAAGTTAAAGAACTTACAAGACTTAGAACTTCAATATCCCGAATATTTTGATGTCAATTCTCCTACGCAAAGAGTAGGCGGAGGCATCACCAAAAACTTTCCGACGATTGAACATAGTTACCGAATGTATTCATTGGATAATTCTTATTCGGTTGAAGATTTACAGGATTGGGAAAAGCGAATTGAAAAAACTTTAGAAGACAAAGTAGAGTTTGTTTGTGAATTAAAATACGATGGTGCTTCGATTTCATTATTCTATGAAGAAGGAGAATTAAAACAAGCTGTAACACGAGGTGATGGTTTTCAAGGTGATGAAATTACCGCTAATATCCGAACGATTCAGTCGGTTCCTTTGAAATTAAAAGGAAATTATCCTTCATCATTTTACATTCGTGGTGAAATTGTTTTACCTTATAAAGAATTTGACCGAATCAACGCCGAACGACAAGAACAAGCTTTGGAATTGTATGCTAATCCAAGAAATACAGCGAGTGGAAGTTTAAAATTACAAGACAGTAGGGAAGTTGCCAAACGAAAGTTAGATTGCTATCTTTATACGATTGTCGGTGAGAAATTACCGTTTTCTACTCAATGGGAAATGTTAAAATCAGCAGATTCTTATGGATTTAAAGTTCCTAAAACGGCAAAATTATGTTCCAATTTGGATGAAGTTTTGGAATTTATCGAGTATTGGGACAAAGAACGAAAGAATTTGGCATTTGAAATTGACGGAATTGTTGTTAAAGTAAATTCATTCCAACAACAAGAAGAATTAGGTTTTACTGCCAAATCTCCGCGTTGGGCAATGGCGTATAAATTTAAAGCAGAGCAAGTTGAAACCGAATTGTTGAGTATTTCTTATCAGGTTGGACGAACCGGAGCGGTTACGCCGGTAGCAAATTTAAAACCGGTTAATTTAGCGGGAACAGTTGTAAAACGAGCTTCACTTCACAATGAGGATATAATCAATAAGTTAGATGTTAGAATTGGCGACAGCGTTTATGTGGAAAAAGGAGGAGAAATCATTCCGAAAATCGTAGAAGTCAATTTGGATGTACGCCCGGTAGGAACTCAAAAAATAGAATTTATCACCAATTGTCCGGAATGTGGAAGTGAACTTATACGGAATGAAGGAGAGGCACAGCATTTTTGTCCGAACGAAGACGGATGTAAACCACAAATAATCGGACGTATGGAGCATTTTGTTTCCAGAAAAGCGATGGATATGGCAAGTATTGGAAGTGAAACAGCTATTTTATTGTACGATAATGATTTAGTTGAAAATGTTGCTGATTTTTATTCCCTAAAGAAAATAGATTTATTGCCTTTGGAGCGAATGGCAGAAAAGTCAGCACAAAACATTATGGATGCTATTGAACTTTCTAAAAAAATTCCATTTGAAAAAGTGCTGTATGCCATTGGAATTCGTCATGTGGGCGAAACCGTAGCAAAAAAATTAGCCAAACATTTTAAATCTATTGAAAATCTACAAAATGCAAGTTTTGAGGAGTTACAAACGGTGGATGATGTAGGTGAAAAAATTGCACAGAGCATTCAGGAATATTTTGAAAAAGAGAAAAATCAAATTCTGATTCAAAGGCTCAAAGAAGCCGGATTACAGATGGAAGCAGGCGAGGAGCAAGCTTTGGATTCTACTGTTTTAGAAGGAAAAACTTTTTTATTTACCGGAACATTGACTCAATTTTCCCGGACGGAAGCCCAAAAATTGGTCGAACAAAACGGTGGAAAAAACAGTTCGGCAGTCAGTAAAAATTTAGATTATTTAATTGCCGGAGAAAAAGCCGGAAGTAAGCTCAAAAAAGCACAGGAATTAGGAACGGTGAAAATAATGAGCGAAGATGAATTTTTAGCAATGATAGGTAAGTAATAAGCCTATTTTTCAGGATTTCAAATACTTTGATTATTTTTGAAATTTCAAATAAACAGCGGAATGTCTCAAAAAATCCTCAAAACTCCGATTGAATATTTAAAAGGCGTTGGCTCTGAAAGAGCGCAAAGTCTGCAAACGGAATTGAAACTATTTCGCTACGAGGATTTATTGAATTTTTTTCCGTTTCGGTATATTGATCGTTCCCGTTATTATAAAATCAATGAAATAAATTCGGATTCAGCTGAAATTCAAATTGTTGGAAGAATAAAAGGAATTAGTGAAATCAACCAAAAAAGAGGAAAACGTTTAGTCGCAAAATTTGAAGATGAAACCGGACAAATTGAGTTGGTTTGGTTCAAATACACCAAATGGATGAAAGAAAACATTGAGCGATTGGCTTTTGAAAACCTTGTCGTATATGGAAAACCGAGTGAATTCAATCGGAAATTTACTATCGTTCATCCTGAAATTGAAACTTTGAAAAATCATAAAAATACGCCGCATAATCTTTATCCGGTTTATTCAAGTACAGAAAAACTTCAAAAAAAAGGAATTAACAATCGGTTTTTTCAGAAAATGCAATTTCAGTTATTGTCTGAAATTCAGATTTTGGAAGAGAATTTATCGGATGAGATTTTACGAAAATTTAATTTCCAAAATCGTTTGGAAACATATAAACAGTTGCACTTTCCAAGCTCTAATGAAAATCTTCGTCAAGCAATTGAGCGAACGAAGTTTGAAGAATTTTTCTTTATGCAAATCGGATTTTTGATAAAAAAAATAAACCACCAAAGCAAATACAAAGGATTTGAATTTTCCAATATAGGAAATTATTTCAATGAATTTTACACTCGCTATTTACCCTTTGAGTTGACGGATGCGCAAAAACGAGTGGTAAAAGAAATTCGGAATGATTTGGCTCGTCCGATACAGATGAATCGTTTACTTCAGGGCGATGTGGGAAGCGGAAAAACCATGGTGGGATTACTTTCAGCTCTTATTGCGATGGATAACGGTTTTCAAACGGCATTTATGGCACCAACCGAAATTCTGGCACAACAACATTATCAGGCATTGACCGATTATCTTTCAGAAATGCAAATAGAAGTCGGACTTTTGACCGGTTCAACTAAAACCAAAGAACGAAGAGTTTTGTCTGAAAAACTTCAATCGGGTGAAATTCATATTTTGGTGGGAACACATGCTTTGATTGAAGAAACAGTGATTTTTAAGAACTTAGGTTTAATTATAATTGATGAACAACATAAATTTGGTGTAGCACAACGTGCCCGTTTTTTAAAGAAAAATAAATTTCCGCCACATACTTTAGTTATGACGGCTACACCGATTCCAAGAACTTTGGCAATGAGTCTTTACGGTGATTTGGATATTTCGGTGATAGATGAATTACCGGCAGGCCGAAAACCTATAAAAACCGTTCATCGAAGAGATAAAGACCGTTTAGGATTGTTTGGTTTTCTAAAAACTGAAATCAGAAAAGGAAGACAAATTTATATTGTTTATCCCCTGATTGAAGAATCCGAAAAATTGGATTATAAAGATTTAATGGATGGTTATGAGAGTATTACACGTGCATTTCCATTACCGGATTATGCGGTGAGCATTGTTCATGGAAAAATGAAACCGGCTGATAAAGAATTTGAAATGCAGCGGTTTGTAAAAGGAGAAACCCAGATTTTAGTTGCTACGACGGTGATTGAAGTGGGAGTAAATGTTCCGAATGCTTCGGTTATGGTTATTGAAAGTGCCGAAAAATTCGGTTTGTCTCAATTGCACCAACTTCGGGGAAGAGTAGGGCGAGGAGCAGAACAGAGTTATTGTATTTTGATGAGTAAAGATAATTTGACGGAAGATGCTTATACTCGAATTTCTACTATGTGCCGTACAAATGATGGTTTTGAAATTGCCGAAGTTGATATGCAGTTGCGTGGTCCGGGTGATATGATGGGAACACAACAAAGCGGAATTTTGAATTTTAAATTAGCAAATTTGGCAAAAGATCAAAAAATTCTACATGCAGCTCGTTTTATGGCAGAAGAAATTCTGACTAAAGATTCTAATTTGTCTCTTCCGGAAAATGGGGGTATTCGAAAGCATTTTTTAGAATACCATCAAGAAAAAATTAATTGGAGTCGGATTGGGTAATGCTTTTTAGAAATCTTCATTCACTGTTAATTTCCCTGAATCAATATTATAATGCATTCTCCTAATGTTGGTTTCAAACCATCCATGCCAACCACTTATAAATTATTTGTCAACAAGATCTTTTAGTCTATAAGGGTCTTCTCTAAAATCTACAAGTTGAATCAATATTATTTTTTCTCCCTTGTCATTAATATACACAAGGTATTGTCGGTCACTTGATTTAACTTCATCAATCATTTTTTGTTTGTTTTT
>JAVFAE010000097.1:0-7705 GCA_034002605.1 Weeksellaceae bacterium
TTTGTGTCGCCCGAAAACACTTTCTAAAGCACTTGAAATTTCTCCTAAAGTCAATCTTCTTCGTGCAGCTTCGATGGAAAGTTCCAATAAATTTCCTTTTCCGGTTTTGGCACATTCGGTTAATTGAGTTAAAATTTCATCTACTTCTTCTTGATTTCTTTCGGATTTCACCTTTTTTATTCGCTCAATTTGACTTTGGCGAACCGCTGTATTGTCAATTTCTAAAATCTCTAAATTTTCTTGTTCTAATTTTGATTTATAAGAATTTACACCAACAATTATATCTTCTTCAAAATCAATTTTGGCTTGTTTTTTTGCAGCGGCTTCTTCAATTCTCATTTTAGGAATTCCGGCTTCAATGGCTTTGGTCATTCCGCCTAATTCTTTAACTTCTTCAATGTATTCCCAAGCTTTTTGAATCATTTGCTCGGTCAAAGCTTCTATCATATAACTTCCCGCCATTGGATCGGCAGTTCGACAAATTTGAGATTCTTCTTGAATAATTAATTGTGTATTTCGTGCAATTCTTGCAGAAAAATCGGTAGGAAGCGCAATAGCTTCGTCCAAGGCGTTGGTGTGTAATGATTGTGTTCCGCCCAAAGCTGCAGCCATAGCTTCAATTGCGGTTCGGCTAACATTATTGTAAGGATCTTGCTCGGTTAAACTCCATCCGGAAGTTTGGCAATGTGTTCTTAACATCAAAGATTTAGGGTTTTTCGGATGAAATTCACTCATCATTTGTGCCCAAATTACACGAGCAGCACGCATTTTGGCAATTTCTTGAAAATAATTCATTCCAATTGCCCAGAAAAAGGATAAACGCGGAGCAAAATCATCAATATCCAAGCCTGAATTTAAACCTGTTTTTACGTATTCATAGCCGTCTGCTAAAGTGTAAGCCATTTCTAAAACGGGCGTAGCTCCGGCTTCCTGCATGTGATAACCGGAAATACTGATGGAATTGAAACGAGGAATATGACGAGAAGTGTAATCAAAAATGTCTGCAATGATTTTCATGGAAGGAGTGGGTGGGTAAATATAAGTATTACGCACCATAAATTCTTTTAGAATATCATTTTGAATAGTTCCGCTGAGTTGATTTTGTTGGACTCCTTGTTCTTCTGCCGTAACGATATAAAATGCTAAAATCGGTAAAACAGCACCGTTCATAGTCATGGAAACTGAAATTTTATCCAAAGGAATTTCGTTGAATAAAATTTTCATATCTTCTACGGAATCAATGGCTACTCCGGCCTTTCCTACGTCGCCTACAACTCTTTCGTGATCAGAGTCGTAACCTCTGTGTGTTGCTAAATCAAAGGCAACGGATAATCCTTTTTGTCCGGCAGCTAAATTTCTTTTATAAAAAGCATTGGATTCTTCAGCTGTTGAAAATCCAGCATATTGGCGAATCGTCCAGGGTTTTCTTACGTACATAGTTGTATAAGGACCGCGCATAAAAGGTGGAATTCCCGGAAGATTATCTTTATAAATGAAATTTTCATTGTCTTTAGCTGAATAATTACTTTTCACTTGTAAATTGTCCAATTCAAATTTCTCTGCTGAATTGTCTTGTGAGGATGAAATTGAGCGATAATTTAGTTTTGAAAAATCTTTACGTTTTGCCATTTTAAGAAAAATCGGATTGAATGGGCTAATTTAAGAAATTTAAGGTTTTCAATGCTTGTTTTTGAAAGGATTAAAAAATAAATCTCGACTTTTGCGGCATGAAAAAGTTGAAATTAGAGGAATTAAATCGATTGAGTGTGGAAGAATTTAAGGAAGTGGATAAAATTCCGGTAGTTGTGATTTTGGATAATGTTCGCAGTATGTATAATGTGGGTTCGGTTTTTAGAACTTCAGATGCGTTTTTGATTGAAAAAATTTATTTATGTGGAATTACAGCCCAACCTCCGCATAAAGAAATTCGGAAAACAGCTTTAGGGGCAACAGAAAGTGTGGATTGGGAATATGCGGAAAATATTGAATCGGTGATTTTGGAATTAAAATCAAAAAATTATACGATTTTTTCTGTGGAACAAACCGATGGAAGTCAAGATTTAGTTGATTTTAAAACGCAAATAAATGAAAAATATGCTTTGGTTTTTGGGAATGAAGTGGAGGGCGTGCAGCAATCTGTTATAAACCAAAGCGATGCTTGTTTGGAAATTTCACAAGGGGGAACCAAACATTCGTTGAATATTAGCGTATGTGTGGGAATTGTTCTGTGGAAATTTTATGAAGAATTACAAAAAAAGCCACTTTAAAACAGTGGCTTTTTGATTTTATAAGGCTTCTTCGCTTTGTGCTTGCTCGAATTTTTGCTGTGCTTCTTCTAAATTCTTATTGGCTTCCTCAACTTTTGATTGAGCTTCATTTATCTGATGCTGTAATTCTTCCAAAGTAGGTGGTGGTGGTAAGTTTTCATCTTTTGATTGTAGTTTTTTGGTATTGTTGAATTTATAAGAAATTCCTACTCCAAAAGTTTGTTTTAACTGTGTTCTTTTGATTTGATTTTCATTGTAGTAAATATTTACAGTTGCCTGAGCTGAAATAAGACTGTTTACTTTCATGTCCAAGACACCTTGATAAGCGAAATCCATGGAACTAACTGCTGATTTTAAATAATTGGTATAAATTCCCAAACGGCTGTCGTAAGAAATATTTTTGAAAACATTCAGTTTGTAACGTGCACCTATAAAAGCACCAAATTCATGTACGTATTTATCGCCATCTTCTTTTAGACCATAACTTCCTTTGTATTGAAAATCTTTGTCCATTACGATTACAAATCGGGAGGTAAACGGATGGAAATTCAATTGTAGATTATCATTAGGTTTATAGTCCACCCCGATTCCGAATGATAGATAAGCGGGTGCCATAAAGTTGGATATTTTTTTATATTTTCCGGTTTCTTCATCTTGTGTTCCATAGTCCCAACCTTCAGAAAATTGTGTTTTGAAGTTGGTAGAAGCGGCAAAATAGAAGTGTTTTACAAACTCATAACCGTAAGATGAAGTTAGGTCGATTACGTCATTGGATTTTCTGTAATCTTCTCCTTCATTTCGCAAAACGCCATAATTTAATAAAATACGATTGTCCCAAATATGTCTTCCTTTTGTAAAATTGAATTCATAATCCACACTGGCAACTAAAGAATAGGAGTTGACCCCTCCGGCCATCCAATATGAAAAAGCAGCCTGATTGAATTGCAAGGTGTTATTTCCACTGATATACCAACCTTGAAGTCGATTACTTGCTGATTTTGTTTTTATATATTTTTGACTTGAAACTTGTAAGTTCCCGGAACCATCTACCGTTTGGGCATAAATTGGAAAAATTGATAAAAGAATAATTAAAAAACCAAATTTCTTCATGATTAAATTAATTAGGGATATAAAAAAACGGTGCAAAAATAAGGTTTTATTTAGTATAGGGCAATTTTAACCGAATAGATTTTTGGATGAAAAAGTATGCTATAATTCTATTTTATAGAAATTTAAATTTAATCGCTTTTAGAACCGAACCATTTTGAAACATATTTTTTCCATCCTCTAGGTTGGTTTACGCCATATCCGTAGCCATATCGGTAACCATATCCATATCCGTAACCATATCCATAACCTCCACTTCCTTCTTTTACGTCGTTTGGAAGTAAAGTGATATTGGCTATTTTCATGTTTTTATGTAAGTCAATCGGAATTTGCAGAAGTCGTTTATCTAAATAATTAAATCGGACTACATACAGAACCAAATCAGCTTTATTGATGGATAATTGTGTATCCGCTACTAAACCGACCGGTGCGGTATCAATTATGATGTAATCGTAAATGGAATTAGCCTCATCTAATAATTCTTGAAGTCGTCCGTTCATCAATAATTCAGCCGGATTAGGTGGAATAGTTCCTGCGTGGATGACATCGATTCCGTGCTCGTTATCTGTAATCAGTATGTCGTTCAGATTCAATTGACTGTCTGATAAGTATTCGGTTAGACCTTTGTGCTTTTTTAATTTCTTTTTATCTAAAACTTTCAGAATTTTAGGATGGCGAATGTCTGCACCTAATAAGAGTACTCGATATTTTTTTGCAGCAGCTAAAATAAGAGCTAAATTAACTGAAATTATTGTTTTTCCTTCACCACTCAAAGTTGAGGTAACATAAATATTTTTACTTCCTTCTTTTTTACCTGAAAAATAAAAATTGATATTGGTTCGGAGAATACGGAAAGCTTCTGCAAAGAAACTTTGGTCGTTTTTTTGAATAATTTCCAGCTTTTTCATATTCGGGATTTCACCAATAACAGAAATTCCGGTTTTTTCTAAATCTCTTCGACTTTGAACTTTTGTGTTCAGTAAAAACAATAAATAAAGAATACCGTAAGGAACCACCACTCCAATCGCTGTTGCCATTAAATAAATGATTTTCTTTTTTGGAGAAACCGGATTTTTACTGCTGAAAGCATAGTCAACTACTTTAATAGGAGAAGGCGTAACTGCATTGGTAATTTCATTTTCTTCTCTTTTTTGTAGTAAAAACAAATACAGCGATTCAATGATTTGCTGTTGACGAGAAAGTCCCTTGAATTCTTTTTCTTGTGTGGGATAAATTTGAATTTTTGAAGCAATTTGACCTTCTTCCCTTTCAATTTGGTTTAAAGTAATTTGAAGTGTTTTTTTATAATTTCCTAAACTGGCAAAGAGATTAGTTTCTATTTCTTTTATTTTTTCATCTAAATTACGGATAATAGAACTTGTTTCTGTGGAATAATTCAACATATCCATTCTTGCCAGAATCAATTCGTTGTATTTACCTACATTGGTATTTACCGCTCCATCAGTTAGGCCGATATTAACAGGAATTAACTCATTTTTATTTTCTTTTAAGTAATCTTCCATGTAATTTGCCATATTGAGCTGATTACTTTGATTCAAAAGAAGGCTTCGGTTTCGGGAAGATTCTGATAAGCTGATTCCACCTTCAGAACCTAAATCCACCATTTTATTTCCTTTTTTAAATCCTTCAACCTCACGATCGCTTAGTTCAAGGTCTTGTGAAACTTTTTCTAATCGGTCTTCAATAAATTGTGTGGTTTTTTCTCCGACTAATCGCTTATCGGTAATGGCATCTTCGCTGTATTGATTCACCAATTCGTCAATGACCAAAGTAGCGCGATCCGTGATATAATCTACCATAGAAATCATTACGATAGAGCCTTCTTTTAAAGGACTGACAGAAATACTTCCTTTGTATATGCTGATTGCGGTATCCATGGAAATTATGGATACTCGTGTTGTTGAATTGACTCGAATTCTATCTGGGTTTTGTGGAAGAATAATGATTTCATTTCCATTGAAATTCAGGGTTTTACCAAAAGATGTTTTTAAAATAGTACCATTACTGATAACATGAATTTCAGATTTTGATTTGATTAAAACTTCAAAATCCATAGGAGTGTAATCTTTTGTCAGTACACTGACTTTTACTGCAGATTCTTCTTGGAATAACTCCCTTATTTTTACACGCCCTTCTGTGAAATAACGAATATTTAACTGAAGATTTTGCACAACTTTACCAATTAATCTTCTAGATTGAAAAATCTCAACCTGATCGACAATAGAAGGCTTATAATCGCTCCCTACTAAGCCGCGAGAAGTTAAAACACTCAACTCTGAACCGATATTACTTGGGTCTTCTTTGATTAAAACTTTTGAAGATGCACTGTAAACATTGGGTGTATATCTTAAATAAACGTAAGCTACCGTCCAAGCGATTAAAACACCTAAAATAAACCAATGCAGGTTTTTCTTGAGTAAATAAAGTATATCAATTAAAGAAAAAGAACTTTCTCCTTGGTGTTCTTGTTGCGATATATTAGAATCCTGATTATCCATAAGTAAGGTTTCTTTCTTAACGTGTGAGTAAAGTGATTAAAGTTAGCGTGAAACTCAAAATAGACATTATAAAAGTAACATCTCGGATGGTACTTGAAGAAGAATTGAGTTTTGCTTGATTTGGTTCAACATAAATAACGTCATTTTGAACTAAATAATAAACCGGAGATTCAAATACTTCACTTGAAGTCAAATTAACCCGATAATAATTCCGACTACCGTTTTCTTCCCGAATAACCAATACATTTTCCCGAACGCCGTTAATGGTTAAATCTCCTGCTTTTCCTATAGCTTCCAATAAGGTAATTTTATCATTGTCAACCGATATAGTCCCGGGTTTTGCTACTTCACCTAAAATGGTAATTCTAAAGTTGGAAACCACAAGAGAAACTCCCGGATCAAGAATTTCATTACTTAAAAGCTCTTTCATGTGTGAAATAGCTTCTGAACGTTTTAAGCCTCCTAATTTTATTTTTCCTAAAACCGGAAATTCAATTTCTCCGTTTTCATCTACTAAATAAGTTTGCCAACGGTCTTTGGTTGTAGAGCCGGCTCCTATTGTCATGTTATTTTCTTGGTTAAATATCTTTGTTACTTCTGAATTACCACTATAAATGGTAATTATTAGTAAGTCACCTGGTTGAATAGCAGAGGCGTAATTTGCTAATGAATCCAATGTTTTTAAATCCCCTTGAAAATAAACCATTTTTTCTCTTGACACACAAGAAGTTGCAAAAATACCAATAAAGAAGAAGAAACTAATCCCCTTTAGTAAAGATGAAATTTTAACGTTCATTCGTTGTAATTAAATAAGAGTGCAAATATAATAGAATTTATCAATGCTAAAAATAGAAAATAGTTGATTTTAAGTGATAAACTATTTGTTTTTTACTTCAGAGATACGTTCATAACGGACAAAAGAGTAGTTAAATTCATTTTTTTCATCTTTTGAGAAATTCTCTCGATTTACTTCTTTCCAGGTTCGATTGTCAATTTCGGGAAAGTATGCATCGCCCTCAAAAACAGCATGAACTTCGGTTACTTCAATTGCATCAGCCAAAGAAATGGATTGTTCATAAATCGTTCCTCCTCCGATGATAAAAATAGTTGAATCCAATGATTTTGCTTTTTTTAGGGCTTCTTCCAACGAATGAACCACCTCAATTCCTTCTGAATTCCAATTTTTATTTTTTGTAATAACAATATTCCTTCGGTTGGGTAAAGCCTTCTCGATGGATTCAAAAGTTTTTCGTCCCATAATAATCGGATGACCGCTTGTGAGTTGTTTAAATCGTTTTAAGTCGGATGATAATTTCCAAATTAATTGATTATCACGACCGATAACCTGATTGTCGGATTTTGCTACTACCAAAGTAATCATATCAAAAAAATTAATTCATAGAATTTTTTACATCATTCAAATATTCAATCTGTTTTTCCAATCCGGGTGAAGGTGATTTTTGATGTGTTTTTACTTTTAAACCAATTGCTTGGTCTAATAGATTTTTTAACATCATAGTCAAACTTGGATTTTCTTTTGCATAATATTTATGAACCATTTTGTATTGAGTTGCCACAATTTTTGTTGATTTCATATCGTCTGAACTCAAGACCCAATTGAATCCTTTTTCTAATTTTCTTCCTAAAACCGGATTTTCATATTGTGTGAAAATGTAGAAAGCAACCGCTTCTGCCGCTATACTTAATTTTGATAAATCATTAGTGGCAATCCAACTGTCCAATAAAGCTCCTACCAATTCCGGATTACTTTTGATTACCTCATCGGGTAAATGAGTTAATTCCGAAATCCGC
>JAVFAE010000098.1:0-7697 GCA_034002605.1 Weeksellaceae bacterium
TAAATTAACTTGATTTGCATTGACTTTTGCTTCAATATCACCCGAACCGTTAACCGAAGCTGTAAATTTATCTACCGTTTGAATTCCTTTGGTTTCAATATCGCCTGAACCAAAAAGTTGGATAGAACTCAACTGATTGGAATTCAATTTTACTTTTATATCCTTTCTTGTTGTATAACTCTTATTCTCTTCAAATTTAATAATTAAAATCCCGTTTTTAACCTCCGTTTTAATATGTTCAATAATATTTGTTTCACCTTGAATTGTGATTTTTCCGTCTTGATTTCCATCATAAATTTCCACATCAAAAGAACCATTTGACTGAATTCCCTGAAAATCCGGACTTATATTTCGGGTAATTGTACCCATATTTCCATTACCTACAATTCGGCTTTGTCCACAAGAAAGCACACAAACAGCCAATAGAAAACTTAAAAAAACAGATTTCATAATTATTTTATTTAAAATTTAAAAGTAAGTTGATTCCTTAAATTTAATGCTATATTCTTAGAACTTTAACATATTATTGTTCGGAGTTTTCTCTTTGCCGCAAAGCTTCATACATACAAATAGCCGCTGCATTACTCACGTTTAATGAATCCACTTTTCCTTTCATTGGAATTTTAATCCAACTATCGGAATTTTCTATCCAAAAATCACTTAATCCACTGGCTTCTGTTCCTAAAACAATAGCTGTACTTTGCTTAAAATCAATTTTATACAAACTTTTAGTGTTATTATGCAAAAAAGTTGAAACAATTTGGATTCCATTGGATTTTAACCATTGAACGACTTCTTCTTTTTCAGCAACCAACCAGGAATTTGTAAACAAAGTTCCGACGCTGCTACGAATGACATTTGGGTTATAAAAATCAACCAAAGGATCACAAACTATCAATAAATCAATGTTTGCTCCGTCACAACTTCGTAAAATTGCTCCTAAATTTCCGGGTTTTTCCACCGATTCCAAGATTATAATTATTGGATTTTTCGGAAGATTAATTTCTGTTAGTTTTTGATTTTTTGCTTGATAAATTCCTAAAATTCCACCGCTTGTTCCACGATAAGCAATTTTCTCAAACAGAGTAGGGGAGAGTTGGAAAATTTTTCCGGATTTTAATTCAAAAGCAGACTGAAACAGTACATCAACACAATACAATTCAACCGCCTCAAATCCCGATTCCATTGCTAATTGATTTTCTTGGATTCCTTCTACAACAAACAATCCTTGCTTTTTACGTTCACGCGATTTCTGTTGTAATTTTAATAAATTCTTGATTCTCGGATTGTGAATGCTGTCAATCTGCATAACGAAATTATTCTGTAGTTATAAACTTTCGTTTCACTAATTTTTCAGCAATTTGAACCGTATTCGTAGCGGCTCCTTTTCGTAAATTATCAGCAACAATCCATAAATTTAATGTATTTTCTTGCGACAAATCACGACGGATTCTTCCTACAAATACTTCATCACGTCCTTCTGCATACAAAGGCATTGGATAAATATTTGTATCTAAATTATCCTGAACAATCACTCCTTGAGTACGACGCAATAACCGCCGAATTTCAGCTTCATCAAAATCATTTAAAAATTCAATATTAACCGACTCAGAATGACCTCCCTGAACCGGAACCCGAACAGCAGTTGCAGTAACTTTAATGGAATTATCCCGTAAAATTTTCTGTGTTTCGTTTACTAACTTCATTTCTTCTTTAGTGTATCCTGATTCTTCAAAAACATCACAATGTGGCAAAGCATTTTTGAAAATCGGATAGGGATATTTCATTTTTCCCTGTTTTCCTGCAATTTCATTTTCCAATTGCTCAACTGCTTCTTTTCCTGTTCCGGTAACGGATTGATAAGTTGAAACTACAACACGTTTTATATTGTATTTTTTGTGCAAAGGATGAAGCACCATAACCAACTGAATGGTAGAACAATTCGGATTGGCAATAATTTTATCATTTTCTGTTAAAATATGAGCATTAATTTCAGGTACGATCAGAGGAATTTCTGAATTCATTCGCCAAGCAGAAGAATTATCTATAACATAAGTCCCTACTTTAGCAAATTCTGATGCCCATTGTTTGGAAGTCTCTCCTCCAGCAGAAAATAGAGCTATACTCGGTTTTTTTTCCACTGCTGTTTGCATGGAAACTATCGGATACTTTTTTCCTTTAAATTCAATTTCTTTTCCAACTGATTTTTCAGATGCCACCGGAATTAATTCCGTTAAAGGAAAATTCCTTTCAGCAAGTACTTGTAACATAATTCGGCCTACCATACCTGTAGCACCTACTACGGCCACTTTCATTTTCTAAATTTTTACCAAAAGTACTACATTTGTACAAATATTATCATTCTAAACACCTCAAAATAATGATTGTCCGATTTTCATTTATCTATTTTCTTCTACTGTTTCTTTTTTCAGGGACACATCAAATTTTGGCTCAGGAAAATCGACCAAAAGTGGGTCTTGTTTTGAGTGGAGGAGGGGCAAAGGGTTATGCACATGTTGGCGTTCTGAAAAAGATTGAAGAAGCAGGAATTAAAATTGATTATATCGGAGGAACCAGTATTGGCGCAATTGTCGGTGCTTTATATGCTTCGGGATATTCGATAGATGAATTAGAAGAAATTATGCTTTCTCTCGATTTAAGCAGTATGATTTTGAATGATAAATCACGAAAAGAATTACCATTTTTTGATAAAACCTATCGGGAGAAATATATTTTAGAATTGCCTTTTGATAATTTTAAATTAGGTTTTCCAAATGCAGTTTCGACCGGTCAGGGAATTGTAGAAGAATTAACCTATTTGTTTCGCCATGTGCATGATATAACAGATTTCAATGATTTATCCATTCCTTTTGTCTGTGTTGCAACCCGATTAAGCGACGGAGAATCAATTGTTTTTCACGAAGGTTTTCTTCCACAAGTTGTAATGGCAAGCGGTGCTTATCCTTCTCTCTTTGAACCTGTTTATATTGATGGACAATTATTTATCGACGGAGGTGTCCGAAATAATTATCCAGTTCAGGAAGTAATTGATATGGGGGCAGATTACATCATTGGAGTTGATTTACAAGACGGTTTGTTAGACCAAGATGATTTAAATTCAGCTACAAAAGTCATTGAACAAATTGTTTCTTATACAATTGCAGCCAAATCAAAAGAGCAAACTGAAAAAGTTGATTTAAATATACTGCCCAATCTGGATGGGTACTCTGTAACAAGTTTTAATGATAAAAAAGCAATTATGAATGCCGGAATTGAAGCAGGTGAAAAGGTTTTTGACCAATTAAAAGATATTGCAAACAGACAAGGTAATCCCCAAGTAACACGAAAAAAAACTGAAACTTCTGAATATGTTTTAATCACAGATGTGGAAATTTATGGTTTAAAAAACTTCAATCGCTCTTATGTAAAAGGTAAATTAGGAATCATTCCTCCACAACTCACCTCTTATCAAACGATTCGAAACGGGATCGAAGCTTTATATGCTTCTGGAAATTTCAATAAAGTTTTTTACCGATTAAGTCAAAACGAAAAAAATCATAAAACTCTGAATTTATTTGTTTTAGAAAAGAAAAACAAGCAATTTATAAAATTAGGTTTGCATTATGATGACTTGTTTAAAACAGGTTTATTGGTCAATTTTACAGCCAAACATGTTTTATTTACCAATTCCACTTTTTCTGCAGATTTTGTTTTTGGTGATTTTCCCCGTTATCAGTTCAATTATTACATTGACAACGGTGTTTATCCAAGTTTCGGATTCTTTTCAAGTTACAAACAATTTGATATAAATACCGAAGCTTCTAATTTCTATGAACAATACAACACTATTTTCCTTACTTATAATTTTGACGAATTCATCAATCGGTTTTATGTACAATCCACTTTAGCTAATCAATTTGCTATTGGAGGAGGAATTGAGCATCAATATTTAAATATAAAAACAAATAATTTACCCAATTCAGATCCAAATCAAAAAATTGAAAACGGTTATTACCTGAAATTTTTTGGCTTTTTACAAGCCGATAATTTGAATAATCCTAATTTTCCTTCAAAAGGAATTAAACTCAACAGTGCATTCAAATATTTATTCAAGTCAAATTCCCCTAATTTTTCTGAAACTTCCATGTTGCGTGCCAATATTCAAGGAAATACTCCTTTAAATAAATGGTTGTCTTTACAAGCATTTGGGGAATTTGGTACTTTTTTCAGCCACAATCCGCCGGTTACACAAAAATTCCTTTTGGGTGGTTTTGTTGAACAGGATTTCATGAATTATTCCCGATTTTACGGACTTCCTTTTTTAAGTAGTGCCAGTGATAATTTACTTGTTTTAGGTGGGCGGCTTCAAGCCAAAGTTATGCGCAATCATTATTTTTCATTGCTTGGAAATATAGCAAACGCAACCGATGGTTTTGATGAGTTAAATCCACTAAAATACCAATATATCGGCTATGGAATTAGTTATGGATACGACAGTCCATTAGGTCCGATTAGTGGAATTTGGAATTATTCTCCTCATACAAGAAAAGGATTATTTCATGTATCACTCGGGTTTTGGTTCTAAATTCTTATTCTCAGAAACTTGAAAATAAATTCATTTGCAAAAAATCATAAATCCGTACATTTGCAAAATGATTGAATTTTTCTACGAAACTAATTTTAAGATTGAAGAAGAATCCAAATGGAAAAATTGGATTAAAAATTCCGTTCTCCAACAAGGATTCCAAACCAAAGAAATTAATTATATTTTTAGTGATGATGAATACCTTTGGGGAATAAATATTGATTTTTTATCTCATGATTATTATACCGATGTTATCGGATTTCAATATACAAACGGAAAAGAATTATCAGGTGATATTTATATCAGTATTGAAAGAGTAAAAGACAATGCTCAACAGCTTTCCGTTTCATTTGAAGATGAATTGGCAAGGGTAATGATTCACGGAATTTTACACTTTATGGGATTTCGAGATAAAACCGAAAATGAGATTTCAGAAATGAGAAAAGCAGAAAATCAATACTTACAAATTTTTAAAGAATCAAACTAAATGTTCCACGTGGAACAAATTAAAAAAATATGTTTTCAAATCGATACGATGTAATAGTAGTAGGAGGTGGACACGCCGGTGCTGAAGCGGCATCTGCTGCTGCTAATATGGGTTCAAAAGTGTTATTGATCACTATGAACCTACAAGTCATTGCGCAAATGTCTTGTAATCCTGCTATGGGTGGAATTGCAAAAGGTCAAATTGTTCGGGAAATTGATGCTTTAGGTGGAATGTCGGGCATTATTTCAGACAAAAGCATGATTCAGTTCAAAATGTTGAATTTATCAAAAGGTCCTGCAATGTGGAGTCCCAGAGCGCAATCCGACCGAATGAGATTCGCTGAAGAATGGCGATTAGCATTAGAAGCTAATCCCAATGTGGACTTCTTTCAAGATATGGTTAAATCCTTATTAATTGAAGAAAATAAAGTTGTAGGCGTAAAAACCGGAATGGGAATGGAAATTCGTTCAAAATCAGTGATTTTAACCAATGGAACTTTCTTAAACGGATTAATTCACGTAGGTGAAAAACAGTTTGGCGGGGGCAGAATGGGAGAGAAGGCAGCAACAGGAATTACAGAGCAATTAGTGGATTTAGGTTTTGAATCCGGACGAATGAAAACCGGAACACCACCAAGAGTTGACGGAAGAAGTATTGATTTTTCAAAAATGGAAGAACAAAAAGGAGATGAAAATCCACAAAAATTTTCTTTTACCGATACGCCGAAATTAGAAAACCAAAGAAGTTGTTTTATCACCTATACCAATGCAAAAGTTCATGATTTATTAAGAGAAGGTTTTGATCGTTCGCCCATGTTTAATGGTGCAATCAAAAGTACCGGCCCGAGATATTGTCCTTCAATTGAAGATAAAATCAACCGATTTGCAGAAAGAGAAAGACACCAAATTTTTGCAGAACCGGAAGGTTGGAAAACTATCGAATATTACATCAACGGATTTTCTACTTCTTTACCGGATGATGTACAAATTAAAGCTTTGCGAGCTGTTCCCGGATTTGAAAATGCCAAAATGTTTCGTCCCGGTTACGCCATTGAATATGATTATTTTCCACCTTTACAATTGCAACATACGCTGGAAACTAAATTAATAGAAAATCTATATTTTGCAGGACAAATCAACGGAACAACCGGCTATGAAGAAGCCGCTTGTCAAGGTTTAATGGCGGGAATTAATGCACATTTAAAACTTAATGAACAAGCTGAATTCATTTTACATAGAGATCAAGCTTACATCGGAGTTTTGATTGATGATTTAATCACAAAAGGAACCGAAGAGCCCTACAGAATGTTTACTTCCCGGGCTGAATACCGCATCCTCTTACGTCAGGATAATGCTGATGAAAGACTCACGGCACTTTCTCATTCTATTGGTCTGGCATCAGACGAAAGAATGAGAAAAGTAGAAATTAAATATAAAAAAGCTTCTGATTTGGTTCATTATTTTGAAAATACTTCAATTAAACCGGAAGAAATCAATGCTAAAATTGAAGATAGAAAAGGTTCTCCCATTCCACAAAGTATGAAAATGGTTTCGGTTTTAACTCGACCGGAATTGAATTTAAATGACTTTTTAGAAATTAAAAGGATTCATGATTGGGTGGAAGAAAAAAAATACACACAAGAAGAGTTAGAACAAGCCGAAATTCAAATCAAATACAGAGGATACATAGGAAAAGAAAAGGAAAATGCCAATAAACTCAAACGATTAGAAAGTGTGAGAATTCCAAAGAATTTTGATTACAGCCAATTGAAATCAATTTCTACAGAAGCCAAACAAAAATTAAGCAATATTCAGCCCGAAACCATTGCACAAGCATCCAGAATAAGTGGAGTTTCACCTTCGGATATTAGTGTTTTATTGATTTTTATGGGAAGATAAATTAATTGTTCCACGTGAAACAATAGTAAATGTGACTGAAAAAGAAACAAATATCACCCAAAAAAAAATACTTGTAAAAGATTATTTCTTAACACAAGAAGAATTTTATTTAATCAAAAATAAAGAATTTGGATATTTAGAAACACATCCTCAACCTTTGAATTCACTTACAAATTATTACGAAAGTCCTAATTATTTTTCACACAGTAATGAAAATAAATCGTTTTTTGAGCGACTTTACCATTGGATTAAAACAATCAATATTCGGTATAAATTCTCAATTGTTTCAGACAAAAAAGGGAAGAAGAAATTATTAGATTACGGTTGCGGAACCGGAGATTTTTTAGCTTATGCACAGAAAAAAAATTGGACGGTTTTAGGAAGTGAACCAAATGAAAAAGCCAGAAAAATCGCTCAAAAAAAAGTAGGTTTAACAAAAGTTTCTACTGATTCATTATTTGATATTTCTGAAAAGTTTGATGTGATTACCATGTGGCATGTTTTAGAACATATTCCTAATTTAGATGAAACTTTAATCGAATTAAAATCCAAAATTTACCCCGACGGAAGACTTATTTTTGCTTTGCCTAATTTTGAATCTTTCGATGCAAAATTCTATAAAAATTTCTGGGCAGCTTACGATGTTCCTCGTCATCTTTGGCATTTTTCTCCAAAAAGTTTCGAAGCACTTTTAAAACATCACGGTATGATTATTGAAAAAATTTAC
>JAVFAE010000099.1:0-7577 GCA_034002605.1 Weeksellaceae bacterium
AATACAGCCATATTGCTACTTCAGTTGTTGCTATAGGTTCTTTGATTTGGTCTTTGTATTTGATTTTTAAATTGTTGCGAATAACCAAATTGGATTATGCCATTCGGTATGCTATTCTTACAGTTATTATTTTCTGGAATGTAGTGGAGATTTTGGGGCGATGGAATTTTTTAAAAGAAATATGGGTATTTCCGGTAGAACATACAATTGAAAATATACTTATTGTCCTGACTTTAGTTGGTGTCGCGCTTTATTATCGTCATGTACGGAAGAAAAAGGGAAGTTTTTACAGACAAAAGGATAACTAAATAAAATTCTTAATTATTCTCTATTTCTTTATCATTTTTAATTTTCACATGGTAAATAGCCGCATTCAGTTCAAAACCAATCATAATCAACAAAACATTAATGTAAACAAAAACCATCATAACCATTACCAATCCGACGGAACCGTACAATACATCGTAATAGTTTAATTGTGTAACATAATATTGAAATCCAATTAAAGTGCTGAAAAACAGAAATGTAGCCATTAAAGCACCCGGGAAAACATTCCGAAATTTTTGTTTTAAATTGGTTCCGTAATAGTAAAGCATGACCAAAGAAGTAAAATAAAAGAGTGAAGCTGCTACAAAATTTAAAACTTTTGTCATCGTGCTTACTTCTACCAAAACCTCATATTCTTCAATGTATTGCCAAATGAAATTGGTATAATACACCAAAATTAATTGAGCGATGATAAAAGCAACAAAAAATAGAGTTAAAATAATGGAAATCAGTCGGTTATTTATTCCTTTTCTTTGTTTGGCATAACCGTGATAAGAAGCATTAAATCCGTTAATCATCACAGTAATTCCATTGGAAGACAATAAAATCGTTAGTAAAATGAAAATCCATCCGGGATTTCTGCCGGTTTTTCCTGTGGCAGTTTGTGAAATATAATCTACAACTTCCGTTGTAATTCGTTCCGGCAAAATACGGGGAATAAATTCAGAAAAAAGAATCGTTTTTATTTCCTGATAAAGTGGCGCATAAGGCAAAATACTGAATAAAAACAGTAAGAATGGAAACAAACTAAAGAAGAAAGCCCAAGCTACCGCTCCTACTCTTAAACCAAAAGTTCGATTGGAAATTCCTTTCATCAAAACACCGATTAAAGTATGCAAAGAAACTTGGTTCAAAGACGAAAATTGAATTCGTTTGCTCCAACGGACAATAAAATTGTCTTTTGATTTAGTTTTTATCTTTGCTCGTTTCGCCATATTTTTGCGCTTGAATTTTATACAATCCGAATGACCATCACCTTACTTTGTATAGGGAAAACCGATGAAAAACCAATGGAAGAGCTGATTTTGAAGTACGAAAAAAGACTGCCTCAACATTGGAATTATCAACGAATTGAAATTCCAGACCTCAAAAATCGGAAAAACCTGTCAGAATCACAACAAAAAGAAAAAGAAGCTGATTTATTACAGAACAAAATCAACTCCGGAGATTATGTTATTCTACTCGACGAAAAGGGAAAACAACTCAATTCCGTTCGATTTGCACAGGATTTACAGGAATTAATGAATCAATCTCACAAACAAATTATTTTTGTCGTAGGCGGCCCTTATGGTTTTTCTGAAGAAATCTACCAAAGAGCCAACAGAAAAATTTCTCTTTCCGAAATGACATTTACTCATCAAATGGTTCGATTGTTTTTAACCGAACAGCTTTATCGGGCTTTTAGTATCTTGCAAGGCAAACCCTATCATCATGAATGATTCTGAAAAATTCACAAAACCGTTTAAAATAAGCATTCCAAAATCTTTGATTGTGGCTTTGATTACCGTCATTTGTCTTCAATTTTCGAGTGCGATTCTTAATCTTCCTTCACAATATTTTAAAGAGTTATTTCATTTGACACTTCCTGTTTCTTTCCTTTTAGGAGGCGGAATAGCAATTTATATTTTGTTGAATTATGTAGAAACAACTTGGAAAGATATTTTGGAAAGCCTTTGGAAACCAAGCAGTTTAGCGATTTTGTTTTTGAGTATTTTACTTTATCTGTTTTTGTTGCCTTTTGTAGAATTTGTGAGCTCAATGGTGCCCACTCAAGGAATTCCTTTTTTAGAAGAATTTTATAAAAAACTTTTGGAAAGTTTTGAAATAATGTTGGATTACAAAATAGCCGGATTCATCACGGTTTGTATTTTGGCACCTATTTTAGAAGAAATTATTTTTCGGGGAATTTTACTTTGTGGATTATTACAAAATGGAACTTCTCCGGTTTTCGCCATTTTTTTAAGTTCCGTATTATTTGGATTGGCACATTTAAATCCTTGGCAATTCTTTGGCGCAGGTATGTTGGGTGCGGTTTTCGGTTTTATTTATTACCGGACAAAATCACTTTGGATTTGTATATTTCTTCATGCGCTCAACAATATGATTTCGTTTATTTTTATGCTATATTACGGAACTATGGACGAAACCGTCAGTAATACAAACAATTCGACTTTTATGATTATTCTATTTGTCGGTGCAATTTTTGTTGGATGGACACTTAAAAAATTAACTCAAAACAAAGAAAAATGGACGTAATATTCGCTTCGCACAATGAGAATAAAGTTAGTGAAATTCGGGCAGTTTTATCGGAAAAAATCAATTTATTATCCTTAAATGATATTGGTTTTTTGGATGAAATTGAAGAAAATGGTACTACATTGGAAGAAAATTCTAAAATAAAAGCAGAAACACTATATAAATTAACCGGAAAAAATGTTTTTGCCGACGATACCGGATTGTTTGTTGAAAGTTTGAACGGTGCTCCGGGTGTACATTCTGCACGTTATGCCGGAACCGGAAATTCTAAAGATAATCGTGAAAAATTATTGAAAGAATTAAAAAATTCAACCCATAGAAAAGCATATTTTAAAACAACAATTTGTTTGTTTTGGAAGGATGAAGTTCATTTTTTTAATGGAGAAATTCATGGAGAAATTATTCCGGAAGAAAGAGGAGAAAAAGGTTTTGGATATGATTCGATTTTTGTTCCCGATTCATATAATCAAACATTTGCAGAAATGAATCTGAATGAAAAAAATAAAATTAGTCATCGGGCAAAAGCCGTTGAAAAACTGATAAATTTCTTTCAATAAAAAAGAAAACACAGGAAATTCTGTTTAAACTTATTCATTCTGTATATTTACACTTGAAAAATAATTGAAAATGAGCTTTAAATTGACCATATTGGGTTTTAATTCCGCTGTTCCAAAACGTAAAGTTGCTCCTACAGCTCAGTTGTTGGAAATAGAAAGTACAATGTTTCTCATTGATTGTGGAGAAGGAACTCAGGTTCAATTGCGAAAAGCCAAAGCGAAGTTTTCAAAAATTAATCATATTTTCATCTCTCATTTGCATGGTGACCATGTTTTTGGACTAATCGGACTCATCAGTTCTTTTCAATTACTGGGCAGAGAAACGACATTGCATATTTTTGGTCCGGAAGGAATCAAGGATTTTATTATGAATCAGTTGAAACACACCGAATCACGTTGTACTTTTCCTTTGATTTTTCATGAATTGAATCAATTTTCTTCTGAATTGATTTATGAAGATAATAAAGTGGAAGTTTACACAATTCCGCTCGATCACCGGATTTATACCAATGGTTATTTGTTTCGGGAAAAAATTAAACCAAGAAAACTTAATGTGGCGGCTATTCAACATTATCCTGAAATTGAAATTTGTGATTACGAAAATTTAAAAAGAGGAAGAGATTTTCGACTTTCAAATGGTGAAATTATTCCAAATGCCGAACTGACTTTCGCTCCGCCTCAAACATTGAGTTATGCTTTTTGTTCGGATACACGTTACAAACCCGATATAGTGCCGATTATTAAAAATGTGGATTTGCTGTACCACGAATCTACTTTTTTGAGTGACTTACAAGAAATGGCAGATAAAACCGCACATTCCACAGCGAAAGAAGCGGCAATAATTGCGAAAGACGCTGAAGTCGGACAATTGATTTTAGGCCATTTTTCAAATCGTTACGATGATCTTTCTCTCTTTTTGGATGAGGCTCGTTTGGTTTTTGAAAATACAATTTTACCTGAACAATTGGGGGTTTATGAAATTTGCAATGAAATAAAAGAAACTCATTAACAAAAAAATATGAACTTTAAACTATCTGAAATTTTTGGTAAAGCACAGCGAGCTCTAACCAAATACCCGTTGACACTTTTGTTGTCTTTGATTATGACGGTTACCGCCATTTATTTGGTGGAAAATAATTACAAAAATGTAGATGAAAATTACATCGCAACTAAAATTTTGATGGTTGCTGCGTTGGGAATTTCTCTTTCTTTTGCTTTACGAATGTTATCGCAACGAAATCCGAAATATTCTTTTTTAGAATTCTTACTTCTTCCTTTTTTGGTTGGTTATTATTTTTTGTTTCCGGCAAACGAAGACGATTTTAATGAAAAATTTGCATTTTTGTTGATTCCGTCTTATGTCATGGCACATTTATTAGTTGCTTTTGTCCCGTATTTGAAAAAAGAAAATTCAGAAACTGACTTTTGGGAATACAACAAGAAATTATTTGTCAATTTCTTTCTGACAGTTATTTTTACCGGTGTTTTATGTGGTGGAATCGAGTTGGCAATTGCAGCTGTTGACCATCTTTTTACTATGGATTTTGATGGAAATCGTTATTTTGAAACCTTTCTTTTCTTTTTGATTTTTGGAAGTACTTTCATTTTTGCTTTGTTCAATATTGAAGGATTGAAAAGTTTGGAAAAGAAAACGGATTATCCGGTGGTACTCAAGTTTTTCACTCAATTTATTTTGATTCCTTTATTGATTATTTATTTGGTCATCCTTTATTTGTATTCGCTCAAAATTCTCATCAATTGGGAATTACCTCGCGGCTGGGTTTCTTATTTGGTTTTGGTTTATTCTGTTTTGGGAATTTTAGCATTATTATTAGTTCATCCGTTGAAGGAACAAACCGAAAAATCTTGGGTGAGAATGTTCAGTAAAATCTTTTATTATACTTTAATTCCCTTGTTGGTTTTGCTTTTTGTGGCGATTTTCACCCGGGTTTTGGAATACGGATTTACAGAAGCACGCTA
Source organism: Weeksellaceae bacterium (assembly GCA_034002605.1). GTDB lineage: Bacteria > Bacteroidota > Bacteroidia > Flavobacteriales > Weeksellaceae > Moheibacter. Next base: position 5,121 of record JAVFAE010000099.1, read on the forward strand.
TTTTGTTTTATTGTTGGCAATTTGGTTGAGTTCAATTTTCGTGTATTTTACTTTTTATGCAAAATCGACAATTAAGTTCATTCCGGTTTCTTTGTTTGTTTTTGGATTATTCGCCTTAATTTTTCCTTATTTAAATGCTTTTTCAGTAGCAAAAAACAGTCAGAAAAATGATTTAGTCAGAATTTTAATTGAAAATAATTTGCTCAAAGACGGGAAAATCGATTTTAGTCAGGAAGTGAAATTAACAGTTGTTAGTCAGATTGAAGATAAATTTGATTTTTTGGATAATCGAAACCAACGCGACTATTTGACCGGGTTTTTAAGTGAAAAACAATTAGAAAATTTGCCGAAAAAGAATTACCGTTATTGGAATTTCCGAAATGAATTTAAAGAAGTCATAAAAGATGAAGAAAATCCGGAATATCAAGCAAATTATATTCGATTGAATAATTTAAAAAGTGTTTATGAAACAGAGGATTATGATTATATTATTTTAAGTGAAAAATTGAATGAAGATGAAGTGAATTTGGGTGAGGATAAATTAAAATTAGACCGTACGGACACTCAATTTAAATTGAGTTTGAACCATAAAGAAACAGTCGATTTGCAACCTCAGATTCAGCAATTTTTTGATGATTATATCCAACTTTCAAATAATAACGATGTAGAAGATTTATCGGTAGAAACTCGAATAGGTTCTTATACAATTAAAATTGTTTTTGATTCTATTCATTGCTCAAAATACAGTGGAGAAGGTTCTTATTGGTATTCCGGAATGTATTTTCTGATTAAGAAATCGTCTTAAAATTTCTTTTGATTTTACCACTTTCAGTTCTTGGAAATTCTTTGATGAAAAGGATTTCCTTGGGCTTTTCAAATTTTTTCAATAATCCGTCCGGAAGTGAAAAATCAAACGTATCACTTTCGATGATTAAGATTAATTTTTCTCCCAGAATTGCATCAGGTTTAGAACTGACGATGAACTCTTTTTGGATATAAGGTTTCAATTTTTCTTCGATTTGTTCCGGAATCAATTTAATTCCGCCGGAATTAATGACATTATCAAAACGTCCCAACCATTTGAAGTACTTTTCATCTGTGATTTCCACCAAATCATTGGTGACAACTTCTTCTTCAAAATAAGGCGTTTTTATTACCAAACAATTTCGGTCGTCTTTTTTTATTTTCACTTGATTTAGGACAGTGAAAAATTCTTCTGAAATTTCTTTTAATCCAATGTGAGTAATGGTTTCCGTCATTCCGTAAGATTCATAAACTTTTACTTTTGTTTGAATCAATTTAGTTCTTAAATCATCTGACAAAGGTGCGCCACCAATCAGTAAAGTTTTGATTTTTTGAATGGAATCAAATGATTTTTCGACTTGCATTGGTGTCATTGGTACAAAATCCAAAGAAGGAAATTTTTCCAAATCAATTTGACTTTTTGCTTCGACACAAAATAATTTCAAACCAAGTTCAATTGCTCTTACAATCATCATTTTTCCGGCAATAAAATTTACCGGCATACATAATAAAGCAGTATTTCCTTTTTGTAAATTAAAAAATTCTCCGGTGAGTTTTGCGCTGAGTTTCATCGATTTTTTGGATAAACGGATTTCTTTAGGTTTTCCGGTAGAACCCGAAGTATGCGCAATGATATAATCATGGTTTGAGTTCCATTCATTTAAAAAATCAAGAATGGATTTCTGCCAGAAAATTTTAGGATTTAAAGCATCCAATTGTTGTGTTGAAAAATCTAAAATTATCATTGTTTGTAACTTACGCCGGCTTTTATTTCAGTTTCTAAATAATTATTGGCAGGCGGAATCGGACAATTGTAATAGTTGCTGTAAGCGCAATACGGGTTGTATGCCTGATTGAAGTCAATCAAAATTTTTCCATTTTGAATATCAGAAATTTCCAAATCCAAATAACGGCCGCCGCCGTAGGAAGTTTCTCCGTTGGTTTCATCAAAAAAAGGTAAAAACAAACTGCTTTCGTAATCTTTAATCGGTGGGTCAGATTGATAAATAGTCAATTCAAACGCCTGATTGTCAATTGAGAAATTGATTTTTCCGTATTCTTTGTATTGTTTTATTCGATTGGCAGAAGTAGGAAAAGGATGAATCATTCCGTTTTTAATTGGACTAAAATCCGCATTGATTCTGTATTTTAAGTCGATTGGAAAAAAATGTATCCCTTGAAAACCTGCTTTTTCATTTTCTTTTAAAGGTGTGGTTTCGGGTTGGTTCCATTCATTGATTAACTCATTTTGGAATTTTTTGATTTCTTGTAGGGCAAACTGATTTTCAGAAGTTAATATTTTCTGTTGGTTACAAGAAAAAACCAAAAATAAGCCGAAAAGAAAAACGATTTTTTTCATGTTTCAAAATTAAAGAAAAAAGAGTTGATCGCCGACTACTTTTAATCGGGAATTAAAATTATTAGTAAACAAAC
>JAVFAE010000100.1:0-7505 GCA_034002605.1 Weeksellaceae bacterium
CTCAGAAGAAAGAATTACTTTGGAAGCAGAAGAAGTAGCTTATGGCGAAACGTATGATGAAGAAGCACTTCACATGAGACAATTATTGAAAACCAAATTAGTAGATTTAGATTTGTCAGTTAGAGCTTTAAATTGCCTGAAAGCTGCTGAAGTAGAAACACTTGGAGAGTTAGTTTCCTATAACAAATCAGACTTGATGAAATTCAGAAACTTCGGTAAAAAATCATTAACCGAATTGGAAGAATTAATAGAAAACAAAGGATTAGACTTTGGAATGGACGTTTCCAAATATAAATTAGACGTAGAATAATCTTAGAAAAATGAGACACGGTAAGAAATTTAATCATTTAGGAAGAACAGCCTCACATAGAAACGCAATGCTTTCCAATATGGCAACTTCATTGATTACGCATAAAAGAATAAACACAACAGTAGCTAAAGCAAAAGCACTGCAGGTTTATGTAGAACCTTTGATTACAAAATCAAAAAACGATGATACCCATAATCGTCGTATCGTATTTAAATATTTACAAAGCAAAGAAGCCGTTACGGAACTTTTCCGTGAAGTGGCACCAAAAGTAGCCGATCGCCCGGGTGGATATACCCGCATCATCAAAACAGGATTCCGACTTGGTGATGGTGCCGATACTGCTATGATTGAATTAGTGGACTTCAATGAACTTTATACTTCTGCCAAACCGGAAAAGAAAACCAGAAGAAGCAGAAGAGGAGGAAGCAAAAAAGCAGAAGAAACAACTGCTGAAGCTGCTCCGGAAGTAAAAGAAGAAGTGGTAGAAACCTCTCAGGAAGTAATTGAAGAACCAAAAGTAGAAAATTCAACAGAAGAAAAACCGGAAGCTTCAGAAGAAGAAAACGGTGAGAATAAAGAGTAAAGTTAGGTTTTCATAATTAAAGAGGCTTGTTTTTTTAAATAAGCCTCTTTTTTGATAAATTTTGATTTTAGAATTCTAAATTTAATCTAACGTTTTTTTAAAAGTTTTCCTTCTTTTATGGATTTGAGGATTATAATCTTTCCATAAGGATTGTACATTCTGATTATCAATTAATTCCGGATTAGTTTCTAAGTATTGAATAGAATGTTTTTTAAAGGTTTCAAACATTTCTTTGAAAATAATAGCCGTAACCCCTTTTCGTTGAAATTTTGGATGAATACCAATCAAAACAAATTCGGCTGTATCATTTTTTTTCTGTGCTTGCAACAAATGGTACCAACCCAAAGGAAATAATTTTCCTTTTGCTTTCTGAAGAGCCTTGGCCAAAGAAGGCATTGTAATCGCAAATGCACATAACTTTCCTTCTTCATCTTCGATTAAATTAATGTAATCCGGATTCAAAATTGCCGCATATTTTCGTGCATAAAATGCTTTTTGTTTTTCAGTCAGAGGAACAAAAGTTTCTAAACCTTGATGGGATTCCTCTAATAATTCAAAAACCGGTTTTATGTAAGGATGCAAATCTTTAGACGATTTCAAATGAAGTAACCGAAGATTGTAACGTTGGCTGACCAACTCAGCAAACTGATAGATTTTGTCAGCTATATTATCCGGAACTTGCAAAAACATTTCCACCCATTCTTTCTCAACTTTAAAACCTAATTTTTCTAAGTGTTCAGGGTAATAGTTATAATTATAAGAACCGATGGCCGTTGCTAATTGATCAAAACCAAAAGTCAACATTCCTGCTTTTTCCAGATTGGTTGCTCCCATTGGACCTTCTAAAAATTCCAATTGATTTTCCCGGGCAATTTCTTCTAATTTTGAAAAAAGAGCTTGGCTAACTTCCAAATCATCAATCACATCAAAATAACCAAAGCGTAGCTTTTTGATTTGTTGCTTTTCTACTTCAATTTGATTGATGATAGCCGCAATTCTTCCTACAATTTCGCCGTTTTTATAAGCCAAAAAATACCGAGGAATTGCAAATTCATACGAAGGGTTTTCATTTTGATTCAAACTTTTTAATTCCTCTGAAATTAAGGGAGGAACGAAATAAGTTGAACCTTTATATAAATCAAGCTGAAATTGAACAAATTGCTTTAATTCAGCTTTAGAATGAATTTCTTTAACTTCAATTTTCATAGTTGGATGCAAAGATAAAATAATCTATGGAGTTGGGTAGTATCCTTTGTTTAAATACATTTCAGTTCCGAATTTTTCCAAATCTTGTGAACTTTTAAAAAAATTAGTTGCCGAATAATTAAAAGAAGGAAAAGGAACTTTGGAAATCCCGGTTATTTTTGCCAAAGCTTGAGCCAAAAGAGGTTCATTCGTGTCGCCTAAAGCCGGTAAATCTTCCAAATAATGAATTTCATTGATTTCTGTTTCCGGAAGAATTCCTTGAATTGGAGAAGGCTGATTCTGTGAGTCTTTGTATTCAAAAACAATGGGTTGCATTGCCCAAGTATGAGAAGTGTTGATTTTGTTCGTAGATGTATAAGAGGAAGAAGGAGAGTCATACAAAGTAATCGAACCCACCGTTTTACCATAAGTTGTTAATCCGATTGTACTCACCTGAATATAAGGACGTAAACAACTGATGAGCATTTCACTGGCAGAAGCTGTATTCCGGCTTGTTAAAACAATTAATTGATTTAAATTCAAATGATTAATTGGAAAAGTTCCGGTTAAATTTAAATCATTATCGTAGGCTTTTCCTTCGTTTCGGAATTTATAATTGGAATTATTTTGCGAAGCTTTTTCATTAAAAGTAAGTTGAGTAAAAGTTTGATTTTCAAATTGCCCGGTAATCATACTCCCCAGAAGAACCGAAGTTTCTACAGAACCACCACCGTTATAGCGTAAATCCACAATCAAATCAGTAATTCCGGCAGCTTTTAATTCACCAAAAGCATCATTTAATTCGGAATTAAAATTCGCCCGAAAACCATTATATAGCAGATAACCGATTTTATGTCCGTTTGTTTCGATTATTTTTGTGAGGTACACCGGATTTTCTTGAATGACTGTTTTTTGAATGGAAATGGTTTGATTTAAATTAAAAAGTTGACCATTTTCTAAATAAGCCATTCCAAAATCGGCTGATGGTTGTGCTAAAAGCTCATTATAATTAGAATCCGTTAAATTGATTCCATTGATACTGTTGAAAATGTCGCCTCGCTTCAAACCGGCATTCCAAGCTGGAGAATTAGGGATAACGTATTGTAGGTAACCAAAAATCTGATTGGATTCAGAATTCAAATAAACCAAACCGTATTTCATTCCAAAACTTTTATTAATTCCGGCAAATTGATTTTCTAAATCATGATAATCCGGAACTATCCACGAAAAACGATCAATCGTTCCATATTGATTCAGTAAACTGAAAAATAAATTTTCAGTAGATTTGGATTGAAGAAATTGTGTGTATTCTGCATCCGTTTGAAAACGAGTATCGGATAAATCTGCAACATCTTCTTGCCAATAATACCATAAATTCATAGCTTTCCAAACAAAATCATTGACAGAAGTCGAGGGGGAAGCCGAATCATCATCATCGCTACAGGAAAAACAAAAGAATAAAGTAAAAAGACCTGTAAAAAAATAAAGTATTTTGGTTTTCATTTTCTAAAAAATTTATAACTTTAAAGGTATGAAAAATTTTTATTTTTTAAGTTGCATCGGATTTTTAATTTGGATGATTTCCTGCCAAAATGTAAGCGGAAATGTAAATCCTGAAATTTTGACCGCAGAATATAGTTTGAAACAGTACAATGAGTTTGAAAAAGGTTTTCAGGTTTTTATGGTTATTAAAAATAAAAAAAAGAATACCAAAATAAAGTATATCATATTGAATAACAGGAGATTTGATAAGATTGAAACGTATGATATGGAACAAAAAACGTATTTTATCGACCAATTCTTTCCTCTTGAATCCATGCGAATTCAAAATTTTTCACCTCCGGAATCTGACTCACGCGTTGATGGAATAATATTTGAAATAGAAGGAGAAGAATTTTTTAAATCAGTAAATTTTAAATTGAAATAACTATGACTGCAATGTATTTGATTGTTTTTCTTGTCCCGATGTTATTGGGGATGTTTGTCAGTAACCGTTTAAAAAGTAAATTTCAGCATTATTCCAATTTGTATCTGGCAAACGGAATGAGTGGAAAAGAAATAGCTGAAAAAATGCTTTTGGACAATGGAATTACAGATGTAAAAGTGATTTCGGTAGCAGGACATTTGACTGACCATTATAATCCGATGAATAAAACCGTGAATTTATCCGAAGCAGTTTACAGTCAAAGAAATGCAGCTGCAGCTGCTGTTGCAGCACATGAGTGTGGACATGCCGTACAGCATGCTAAAGGATATGCTTGGTTGCAAATGCGCTCCAAAATGGTCCCGGCAGTTAATATTTCAAGTAATTTATTGCAATGGGTGTTGATGGGAGGATTAATATTGTATGCAACTTCTCAAAATGCAACTGTTTTGTGGATTGGAATCGCTCTTTTTTCTGTAACTACTCTTTTTGCTTTTGTTACACTTCCGGTGGAGTACGATGCGAGTAATCGCGCTTTGGCGTGGCTCAAAGAAAAAAATATGGTAATGCCCAATGAATACGAGGGAGCAAAAGACGCACTTGCCTGGGCGGCAAGAACTTATGTTGTAGCTGCAATTGCATCATTAGCACAATTGATGTATTTTGTGATGATTGCCATGCGAAGAAATTAAACAATTGCATAAACTCTAAGAAAAATATTTATTTATCCATTCCTCTCTTGTTTAAAGAAATTAGCAAAAACAAGAGAGGAATTTTTAGTGAAGTATTGTTAAATTTGTAAAACAATGAAATCATTGGAAAAAATATTAAAATATCGAGAAATTCATCCAACAGCTATGCGGTTGTTGGTTTTGGATAAATTATTAAAAACCCAACATGCTTTGAGTTTAAATGAATTGGAAGCTTTATTCGATCAAGCGGATAAAATTACTTTGTACCGAACTTTGAAAAAATTTGAAAAAAATAAATTGGTTCACAGTATTGATGATGGGAGTGGAGCAGTTAAATATGCTGTTTGTGATGAAAATTGTGAGTGTTTGCCGGAACAAGCTCATCTTCATTTTCATTGCATACATTGCGGTTCAACTTTTTGTATGAAAGAAATAGGTTTGCCACAAGTTTCTTTGCCTAAAAATTTTAAACCACAAGAATTGAGTTTAGTTGTAAAGGGCATTTGTGACCGGTGTTCAACTAAATAAAAAAAGTAAAATTACAAATCAAAAACAGACTTTCTTCGTACGATGATTCCATCTTTAACCCACAAAAAGAAAGCGAAAATCAAATAAAAAGCAAAAGTAACGCCGAGTGTAACAAAGGAAAGATAGATGAATAATAAACGTAATTTTGATGCCCGAACGCCCAATTTATCAGCAATTCGGGAAATGACATTAAATCCGTTGAATTCTAAAAAATTCCTAAGACGTTCAAACATTTTTTAAAATTTGTAGTCCGATGGCGCAATTTAAACATTTTTTTTCATTGCAGAAATGTTTTTTTAATTCTAAAAAAGCCTGAGATTCAAACGCATTTTTAGCTTTTAATCCCAATTTTGAAAAGCCGTCAATAACTGAATTTTTTTCAGCCGGTAATTCCAACAACCAGTCGATGAGTTGTTCAGAAACATCTGTATTGGTGTGTGATTTTGAATAGACAAATTTTATGGGAATAATTACATTGATGATGAGGCGTTCAACCATGCTTTGTGTGATGTTTTTAGTAGATTTTATTTTACTTTCTTTATCCAAAGTGAAATGCGTTTCCCAAAAATCCGGATACTTTAAATCATGAAAAACAGGGAAAATCCGTTGTACTTTTTGAGTTCCCATCAAAAAAGAAAATAAATTTTGATAATGAGAATAAACACTTGCTAATTGCATCAATCGGATAGTAGGAAAGCTAACCGGACGTAATCTGAAAAATTTAAAAATAGAGGAGTTTAAGGCTTGTAAGTGATATTTTGATTGTAAAAAAGTATAATTTTTTTGTAATTCCTGAATGTAATTGTCTTGAGAATTCTTTTGTAAAAATCCTGCTTGACCAAAGAAAAGAGCTTGAACATAATCAGGATTGTGCTGAATTTTTGTCAGAACTTTAAAATCGAAAGAATTAGCCCAAAGCGAAAAAGTTTCGGCATTGATTTTCAAGCCGAAAGCATAAGCCAGCTTTTTAAATAATAATTGCTCCCAGTTTTTATTATTTTCAATTAATTCCTTTTCAATTTCTTCTGTTTTCCTTTCCAAACGTTCAATAACCAAACGATCCAACCAAAATTTTAATTTTTCTTTTCGGATTAAATGGATACTTTTTTCGCAGGGAATAAAACTTTCATGCGATTCGGTTAAATTTTGATAATTCCGCAAAACTTCATCCGGAATAAAAGATTTTAATTCCAAAGTAGGAACATTTCGTTTTTTTAAAGTCGGAATTTCTTTGTTGTGTTCATAAACCACATGCAAAACCACATTATTGTATGCCTCATCTGATGAATGTTTGTGTGTTTCCCAATCCGATGAAGCTACGTGTATTTCAATGCTTCCCGCCCAAGTTTTTTGATTAATACGGATTTGTGCCATTGAAAAATCCGGGCCGGAATCTATTTTGTTCCAGTTTCCACGATTCAGAATTTCAATAGTTTTCCCATCAGTAGTTTTTAAAGGAGAATTTCCAAATAATTGAAAACGCCAGATGAAATGAAGTAGTTTTTCTTTCATTTGTTCTTAGTATTAAGGTTTTAGTGGCTGAAAGTTACGCTTTTTTTATCAGATAAATTTCATCAGCTAAAAAATTTGAAACTCAAAAAAATACGTACCTTTGCCAACCAAAATTTTTAAGAAAAATGAATATTAGCCAAAATAGTATCGACAGCTTAAATGCAGTACTTACCGTTACAATAGAAAAAAATGATTACAAAGAAAAAGTAGAGAATACTTTGAAAAATTATCGTAAAACTGCAAATATCAAAGGTTTTAGAAAAGGACAGGTGCCGATGAGTTTTATCAAAAAGCAATATGAAAAAGCTGTTATTTTTGATGAAGTGAATCAATTACTCCAATCAGGAATCAATGATTATATCCAAAAAGAGAATTTGTCGATTTTGGGAAATCCACTTCCAAAAACACAGGAAGATTTTGATTGGGATGCCGAAAAACTGAATTTTGAATTTGAAATTGGTTTGGCTCCTGATTTTAAATTGGACTTGGCAAAAGTTAAAATTGAGGCATACAAAGTAGAAGTAAACGATGAGGAAATTGACAAGTACGTAAATAATTTTGCAAAACGTTTTGGCTCAATGAAATCTTTGGAAAAAGTAGAAGAAGGAGAAGTGAACATTAAAGTTCAGGTAAAAGAACTTGATGGAGATAAAAATGAAGTAGAAAACGGTTTAAACACCGAAACTTTTCTTTTCGTTGAAGAATTGGCTAAGCCTAAAAAATTTATAGGAAAAAAAGTGAACGATGTTGTAACAGCTAAAATGAAAGAAA
>JAVFAE010000101.1:0-7496 GCA_034002605.1 Weeksellaceae bacterium
TTCCTTGTGAACGGTACCATTTTTTTGTCAAATCCAAACCGTTTTTACTTCCTACAACTAAAAAAGGACCTGAAAAACGGGTTGAGTTTTTGATTTTGACCTGAAAATCTTCGTCTGTTTCTTTAACACTAAGTAATTTGAAATTTATTTTGTCTTTTTTATCAATATAATCGTCGAAGAACCACTCCAAACTTTTAGGAGAATTTTCAATCAGATAATTTCTAAAATCCAATTGAGAAAGCATTTCTCCACTGTTTTCTGCAAAAAAATCTTTCATCAGAACATCAAAAGTATTTCCACCTAAATATTCATTGATGTAATAAAAACTCAATCCGGTTTTGAAACCACTGATAGCAAATTCATTCAGATTACTTAATTCATCATAAGGCGTATTAATCGGTTGGTCATAATTTTGGCGTGCAACATATAAATACAGCAATTTATAACGGTCATTCATATCCAAATTAGAAGCATGAAACAACTTCAAGGGTTTCATTCCCAATAATTTAATTTCATCCGGCAAATTCCCGGTTAACTTCATGTTTGGGAAATTTCTATCTACATATTTCATCATTGCGTAAAACTGTAATCCGTTTTTAAGCCAGTGATTTTCAGTTTTATTAGTTGAAAAAAGTCGATCGATGTATTCGTAGCTAAGAACTTGAAATAATTTCAAAGCATTCCGCTCTTCATTACTAAAAAGTTTGACTTTTTTTATCCAAATATCCAAATCATCCGCTCCCAAAAAGTTTTGTTCTTTTTTTGTTTTAGCCGAAATAAAAAGATGAGAAACAGGCAGTTTACCAAAACAATTTTCTAAGAACTGAATCTGATTCGGCAAAAGAGAGTCAATAATGGGAAGATCCTCTTTATCAAATGAATACCCAAAATCAACACTTAAATCGGAGGTTAAAAATGAATGTGTTTTTTGAGGATTAGAACTTAAAAAAACACGGAAATGTTCTACTTTTTGAGCTGTCCAGATGCCATTTTCTTCTTTTAAATCACTCCAAGCCCGATAATTCTCCGGTAGTTTAAATTGAACAATAAAAGTTGAGGGATAAGAAGCGAGATTATCCAAATCCTTGTAATGTTGCAACACCCAATCGGATTGGGAATTCAAAGTGGCAACTTCCAGAAAAAAATATTTTAATAAATAATCTCCGTCTTCGTTTTTTCCATATTGAGTAATGGCATCCGATGGGATTTTTACGCTATATGAGCTTTTAAGATGGATTTTTTCATTTTTCTTCCAAACCTTGGGCAAAGAAACTTTAACAAATTCATTTTCGTTAATTTTATGCGACAATTCATTTTCATTAGAATCAAAAAACAGTAAATCCTTAATTCCTCCTCTTTCTTTTTCAGTGGAAAAATATAAAAATCCTTTTTGGTCTTCCAATTTGGAGCGGGATAATTCAGTTTTTCTTCCCGAATAAGCATTTGCCCAAGCATGAAAATAAACCTCAGTTAAGGTTTTTTGAGAATGATTATAAAGTTTAAATTCCTGATTAATATGCAATTCACCCTTCAAGGTATCGAGTTCAATTTGCAAAATAATACTATCGGACTGTTGAGCAAACGTAAAACATTGGTTTACTAATAAAAAGATTATTCCAAAAAAGAGGAATTTATTCATTGTTAATCGCTCATTTGAGAATGAACGGTAAAGGTGTTTTAAATATTTTAAATTTCCAATTTTTCAGGAAAGTATAAGAAATTATTCACTGTACTTATTTTGACAAGAAGATTTTGTAGAATGAGTTTAAGCTATTTGTGAAGTATGTAAATCGTAGGTAATATCCGGAATTTCTTCCAATTGCTGAATCAATTCAAACATTTTAATCCAACTCAAATTCCATAAATAAAAATGATGACTTTTTAACTCATTATTTTCAGATTTACTAGTCAAGCAAAGTTTATAACCAATTATCATTTCGTTAATTTCATAATCCTGAATACGGTTTTTATGAAATTCTGATGAAGAAAAGAGTTGTTTTATGGTAATGCGTGTATCGGTAAACTGAATTTTAGCTGAAATCTGATAAAAAGCAAAAAGAAAAAAACTTAAAATAAAACTAAATTGTATAATTTCTCTTTGGTATGTACCAAAAAGAGTACAAAGAATACTAATTAGAATTATCATTTCAACTAATTGAAAAATAGTTCGTTGTTTTGCTTTCTTTTTTTTGGATAAATTCATTTTCTTTTTTTGAGGGAAAAGAGGTCCGAAGAAAGAACTCCGGACACTCTAAAAACTAACTAAAACTCTTTTTGGTTGATTAAAATTAACCTCCCATGAAACTAACACATGTTTCAGGAACAAATGTAGAATGAGAAACTCATAAAAAAAACACTTTGATTTATCATATTCCGTAAAATGATAACTACTTCTTTTTACAAATCATTAAAAATCAATGAAATAATTTTTTTTATTATCGAATTTTAAATCCTGAACACTTACTTAATCCGGTTTAAAATTTAGTTGAATTTGTCTGAATTCTAAATTTAAATGTTGACTATGGACAGATTTAATTATCAAAAATTGCATAATTAAATTACAAATTGCGGTGAATGAAGCAGCTTAAAAAAGTTCTGTTAAAAATATTTCTCAAAAACAAATCAGAAATAGGAATCAAAAAAACCTGTATTTCTCATCTAATTTAAATTCTTATTGATCGAATTTCAACAGTTTCTTAGTACTTTTGAAACCAAAATCAAGGATAAAATGAATTTAAGCCCGGAATTTATAAAAAGTGCTTCCAAATGGACAGAATGTCCGGAGCCCAATCAACCGGAATACGCTTTTATCGGGCGTTCCAACGTAGGAAAATCATCTTTAATCAATATGTTGGCAGAACGAAAAGATTTGGCAAAAACCTCAGGAACTCCCGGTAAAACCCAGTTAATTAATATTTTTCAATTACAAGATTCGTGGTATCTAACCGATTTACCCGGTTATGGTTATGCTCGGGTTTCTAAAACAAAACGAGGTGAATTCCAGAAAATGATTACCAATTACCTCACACAACGTTCTAATTTGGTGAATATTTTTGTCCTGATTGATTGCAGAATCCCTCCTCAAAAAATTGATTTGGAATTTATGGAATGGATGGGGCAAAACGAACTTCCTTTTTCAATTGTTTTTACAAAAATCGACAAAATTAGCAGTACTGCCTTACAAAAAGCATTGTTGAATTATAAAAAAGAAATGTTAAAAACCTGGGAATCCATGCCTTCGGTTTTTACTACTTCCTCATCGAGCAAAATAGGACGATTGGAATTAATCGGTTTTATTCAGTCTTTGAATGAACAATTAAAAGGAAAATTTGGGTAAAAAACTCATATACAATATAAAAAACAAAAAGGGCTTCATTTAAAATAAAGCCCTTCTATTTATAAACTGTAATTTAGTTTAATTTTCTACTTTCCAAAATGACCAGACCGTACCATTAAATACAGCTAATAATTGTTTGGAAGTAACATAAACCATCATTCCAGGTGCCGGATTGATGATGTCATCGGTATCTGCCACCTTTGGTAAAACCATGGCTTTGTTGGTATCAGCAAGTACTAATATACCCGGAGTTGTATCGGTATCATCTCCTCCGATTCTCACTTTTGCATCCGGATTTTCAGTTATAGGCTGAGTTGCTCCATTTAAATCACCGCTTGGGTCAACTGATAAATCTTCCCAGCCTCCTGCATATTTTACTTTCACTTTGTTATCCGTCCGGTCAAAAACCATCGTTCCGTTGACTGCAGTAGCAAGTGTGGAAGCGTCCGTTACCCAAGGTAAAAGCAAGCCTCTTGGTTCTGAATCATCAAAATCCAAACTTACAGAAGCAGAGGAAACATTGTCTTTCCCAATGGCTACTTGCGCTTGGGAAAGTCCAAAAGCAAACAAGCCGATTAATAGTGTTCCATATATTTTTTTCATTTCTTTTGATTTAAAATTAAACATTATTCTAAACAACCTTGTTTACTAAAACATTTCCATCCGGTGCTTGTTCCGTCGATGTTGATTTGTAAACAATCTTCAGTACTATTATACACCATCATCCCTACTACCAAGTTAGCTGCCGGAATTCCTTGAATTTCTATCGTTGTCAAACGGTTAGGAACAAATCCTTTGGAATTAGCTTCCAAAGCCAACCATGCGCCTTCTCTGATTTGTGGCCATCCATCTGTATTGTCAAGTCGTAAAGAAGTAATCCCCACATTGGTTGGAAGTGAACCTGCTCCGGCAAATTTACCCGGTTTGTAGCAAGCACCACAATCTGCATAACCCGGATCACCGGCTTGTAATTCAATAACATTTACAATTGACCCATCCGGATTATCACAAACTCCTGTTCCCGGAATATAGAAAGAATAATAAGTTCCTGCTCCTACATTTTCCGGAGTGGCTACTTCTGTTCCCGGTTGACGATCTGCTGTTGTCCACCATTCTACGGTATAACCACTTGGTGTATTGGAAAGAATAGCATCGTTCAAATCGGTTGTGTCACTTGGACAAATATAAATCTCTTCTTCTGTCATTGGGCTGGTAGCAGCACCACAAACTACTAATTCCACTGTATCTGTAAAGTTATATTCTTCTTCGTTACCACTGCCATTAGTGCCGTCTCCCATACTTCCGTTTGTTTTATGTCCAACATAACCGTATTTTTTTGAACATTGTTTGATTGCAATGGAAACATGACCTCCGGTTTCTACTGCCATTAAAACATCAGCATCATTCAGTTTTCCTTGGTTATAAGCACCGTTTATACTTCCCGGCATATATATTGGGTCGTAAGTACCATTATTCGTTGCTCCTCCAATCATTCGGCCACTATTTGAACCCCATGCCCATAGTTTTCCGTCATTTGTCAAAACATTGATGGCTGCTCCGGAATTTGCATTGTTATAATAATCATGTTCATTAGGAGAAATCCAGGCAATGTTGACCAAATCTCCGGTTCCTTGTCCTTGAGCTGCCGGTTTTTGAGGCTGAACCCAAGTTTCAGAAGTTGTCGTATTTCCTATACCCAATTGTCTTTTTCCATTATTTCCCATGGCATATAAACGACCATCAGTAGCTAATAAGTAATAGGATTGAGCAGCTGAATTCTGAGTCATCCCAATCATTTTAGGGGTAATACCAAACGGAACAGAAACTTCAGTTGCATAAGTTCGATTAGCAGCAGCTCCATTATTGATATAAGTTCCACTTCCCCACGTATAAAGCTTTCCATCAGAAGTTAAAGCAAACAAAGCATTGGAAGTTCCACGGGTAGCAACAACATCTTCTAATAAACCGCCTTGCGTGCTTCCATTAGTTGTTGTACTCTTATAAACCGGGTGCCAAACGTAATTATTACTTCCGCTTTGAGTTGTTCCGTCACCGTTTTTACTTCCGGCATAAGAAAGTACCCAAACTTTACCTTCACAAGTTGTAATAACTAAAGTACGGTAAGCACCAAATAACATTTTTACGTCTTCCGGTTCTACGCCTTCCGGTAAACCTTTGGCATAAGAAGGATTACTTCCGTTGGCAACTCCAACAGTTCCTATGGATACTCTGTCTAACTCCGAATTATTTTTAATCGTAGTACTTACTAAATATCCTTGATGCCCCCAAATAAATAATCCGTCTGTGGTTAATACAGCAAATTGAGCACTGTTTGTTCCACTACCTTCACTACCTCCGGCTATTTTTAAAATACTTCCGGTTAATTTAGGGTAATTGGTTGCGTTTAAAGGTTGCGGAGTAAGAACATTTGTCATTCCTCCTGACGCATTATTTCCAATTCCTTGTCCCCAAACTTTTATGGTTCCGTCCACTTCTTTTACTAAGGTAGAATGGAACAAAGCAATCATATTATCGTACTCGATGGTATTCGGGTCATCTGCTTTTACAAAAGTATTATCATTACAACCACTAATACATACGTCTTGTTTTGCTCTTACTCCGTCCAGAATACTAAAATAAACAGTAGATGAACTACAATTTGCATCGGTATCACATACTGTATAAGGAGCATTAAAAGAGCCTACAAAATTGCTTTCCGGAACAAAAGTTACATCTCCGGTAACAGTAAGCGTTATACTTCCTATTTTCACTCCGTTTTGATAGACATCGGTCGGCCCGGCAGTTACACTCACCGGGTTTCCGGCAGCATCTTCCACTATCAAGCTAACAGTATCTACTGTTCCTTCGATGGTATCATTACCCAGAATGTTTACCTCAACAGTTTCTCCTTTCAGTCCGGCTATAGCATCATCATTAGCATCAATAATGACATCAGATTCTATTACATTTACAATAATCGTACTACTTGCCGTTCCTCCTCTTCCATCTGAAACGTTGTAAATAAATGGAATCTCACCTTTAAAATCTTTATCAGCTTCAAATACTAAATTTCCATAGCCGTCTTTATAGGCTGTTCCTGCTGTTACTCCATTTACAAAAATGGTAGTAGGAGAAGCCGGATTGGATGAGATAGAAACCCCATTGTAACGAATACTTGTAACGCTTAATGTATTATTGTCTATATCAAAATCATTCAAAAGCGGATTAATTGTAATCGTATCTTCTTGTTTTACTGTTCCGGTATCAAGATGTGCTACAGGTAAGTTATTACTTCCATCATCAATATATTCGTCCAATACTTCAATATACAAATGTGCTTCTGTATTTATTCCGCTATCTGCATTTTCGCCAAGATAAGTAAGAGGTGGAACGTTTCCGGTAAATGTCGGATCGGCTTCAAACACATAAGTTCCATCGGTTTGAACTGTAATTTTACCATAGGTAACTCCTCCTGAACTCAAAGTAGTTTCAGTATTAAATGGAATGGATACTCCATTGAATTTCACTTCAATTACTTCATCCACTAAAGAATCGTTGGTCAATAAATTACCTTTTACCGAATCTCCGGATGCTACTTGGTTAATATCATCTTTTGAGCTTACTACAACTATATTTGCAGGTAAAAAGTCCACATTATTTGAGTTTGCCAAACCATTGTATTCCGCTTCAAAGAAGGGGTCAAAAGGTGGATAAAAATAAGAAGTAATATCAACCGGGTCGTTCGGGTCATAAAGTGGTTTTTGCGGGTCGCTGGTATTGGTTGCATCCGGGTCATATACGTCGTATGGACGCATGATTCCGGCTTGTACTTGCTGATTCCCCGGAGCTGTAGCTGCTGTGATTTCTACGGTAATCGTATAAGTAACTTCACAATCTACCGGTAAATTCAAATGAGAAACAAAACTATTTGTAGCAGCATCGAAACTTAATTCTTCTCCCACTACTTCAGAACCGCAACTGTTGTCATCAAAGGTATAAACCACTCCTGTCGGAACGAAGCCTTCCGGAACAACAAAGCGGAACATAGCAGCTTCTGTATCACTTGGTCCACCATCATTTTTTATACCGATTGTATAAGTCAAAACATCTCCTTCATACAGATACCCTGCTTTATTAACACTTAGATTTGTGATTTTTA
>JAVFAE010000102.1:0-7466 GCA_034002605.1 Weeksellaceae bacterium
CACAAATTTACAAGATTTTGTTGCTGTTTTATCGGCTTCTCCTGCTTACAATCGTCCGAATCAGGAAGGTATTTACCAACATTATAAAGCTTTGGCAGAAAATACCGATGCTCCAATTATTTTGTATAATGTTCCCAGCCGTACCGGTTCCAATATCCAATCAGAAACAACTTTGCGTTTGGCTCGTGATTTTGAAAATATTATTGCAATTAAAGAAGCTTCGCCCAATTTTGTTCAAAGTACGGAAATCATCAAAGAAAAATCACAATCCTTTATGGTTATTTCGGGTGATGATGAGTTTGGATTACCGATGACTTTAGCCGGAGGAAATGGTGTGATTTCGGTTATAGCACAAGGACTTCCGGAACTTTATTCTGGTATGATTCAGTTGGGATTGGAAAGAAAAACCGATGAAGCTTACCAATTGCATTATCAACTTATGGACATTACCCGCTCCATTTATGTAGAAGGAAATCCATGCGGTATCAAATCTTTATTGGCTCATAAAGGTATTTGCCAAGCCTATACCCGTTTGCCTTTAGTTCCGGCAAGCGAGAGTTTAAGTCATAAAATTAACGATTTGTACCAAAGATTAACTTGATTTTAATCTTATTGTATTCAATGAATTGTTTTTTGTTGTTTACTCAATCTTTTATTTTATCCAATTTACGTTTTGATAAATGATTATTTCTATTCATTTTCAAACTACTGAGAACAAGAAAAATTGGTTTATTTCACAATTTTCATTTCGTCTAATAAATACGAAGCACCGGCATATTTGTCGATAATGAATAAAATATACCGAGCATCCACCATAATATTTCGACAAATTTCAGGGTCGTAATTCAAATCGCTCATGGTTCCTTCCCAAACGCGGTCAAAGTTCAATCCTACTAAATTTCCATCTTTATCCAATGCCGGACTTCCTGAATTTCCTCCGGTTGTATGGTTGGTTGCAATGAAATTCACCGGCATTCTGGCTTTTTTTCCTCGTCCTTCACCATAAACTCCGTACTCTTTCTTTTTCTCTATATCGATTAATTTTTGAGGTAAATCAAACTCGTAATCACCGGGAACATATTTAGCAATTACACCGTCCAAATAAGTTTGAGCCGGGTATCTTGGTTTATCTTCCGGTTTGTATCCATCGACTTTTCCGTAAGTTACACGAAGAGTTGAGTTAGCATCCGGAAAGAATTTTTTATCCGGAAAAACTTCCAATTGTGCTTTCATGTATTTCCTTTGTAATTGGTCAATTTGCGATTGAATGGCTAAATATTTTTCAGAAACTTTAGTTTGATACGTTTCCATAATATTATTTACCTGAAAAATCAAAGGGTCGTTTTGAAGTGCTTCCAATAAATCGGCATCATTTTCCATGGCATAAGCTGTATCGCTCACTAAGTTTTTACCGTTAATCAATTTTTTTCCGGTTATAATAGAATTATTAAAAGTCTGAGCTCCGATTTGAATGGGTTGATCCGGTAAAAACTCTTGAGGTAATTCTTTTACGTATTTTGAAATCAATGCCATGGAAACTTCTTGATCCAAATCCGGGTCATAATCTTTATAAATTCCGATTAAATAATTAATCATTCTGACTTTTAAATCATCATAACGGGCTGTTCCGTAAGCATCTAATAAGTTTTTAATTTGCAAAGCAATCCGATAGGTTTCGGAATTTCTGAAAATAGCTTCTTCAAAATAAATTTCTGCTTTTTCATACATTTCTCCTTCGCGATATAATTCATTCAAATCCTTTAAAAGTGTTCCGTATTCTGCTTTCCAAGCCGGATTAGCATCGACTCTTTTTTGAAATTCTCTTTCGTATTCTAATTTTTTATTTACCGCATCCGATTTTACCAAACCTAAGCTTTCTCCGGTCCATTTTTTATGATAATTGGAAATTCGGGCATATTTGGACGAATATTTAATTCGGGTAGCATCATCTTTTTTCATTTTACTCATCAAAATCCGCAATGCTACATCCCGAATCCCGATTCGGGCCGGATTAACTGTGTTTATAATTTGTTCCAAAGCAATAGCGGGTAGATATTCATCCGTTGAGCCCGGAAAACCAAATACAAATGTAAAATCACCTTCTTGTACTCCTTTAATTGAAACCGGAAGGAAATGTTTTGGTGTATAAGGTATATTTTCAGAAGAATATTCTGCCGGTTTGTTATTTTTATCCGCATAAATTCTAAATAATGCAAAATCTCCGGTATGACGAGGCCATGACCAATTATCGGTATCCATTCCGAAGTTTCCGATAGCACTTGGCGGCGCACCTACCAAACGAACATCACGGTAGGTTTCAGTAATGAATAAGTAGTATTTATTTCCTTTGTAAAACGGACGAATGAATACATTTTGATACGCTTCTTTTACAGCATTGGCTGATACAATATCGATATTGGATTTAATAAAATTTTGTCGTTGTTCTTCATTCATAGAATCACTTACACCTTGAAGAATTTTATCGGAAACATCCTGAATATCTACTATAAAAGTAGCGGTTAATCCCGGATTGGGTAATTCTTCTGATGAATTTTTAGCCCAAAACCCATTAGTTAAATAATCATTGGTTAGGCTGGAATGTGCCTGAATTTGACTGTAACCACAATGGTGATTGGTTAAAAGCAATCCTTTCGGAGAAATTACTTCCGAAGTACAACCTCCTCCAAAATGAGCAATCGCATTGTTGATACCGGTTCCGGTAGTATTGAAAATATCCTGAGCAGAAATATTCATTCCCATCTTCTTCATTTCTTCTTCGTTCAATTCCGTTGGAATCCACATTCCGCCACTCTTCTGAGCCCAAGAAAAATGAAGGGAAACCAAAAACACTAAAGTTACTAATCTAAATTTTGTCATTGTATTCAATTTTCCCAAAACTACATATTATAATTTATCTGTCGTAATTTTTTAACAGAATTTGTTTTAGAATAAAAATAATAAATTACTAAGTTACTTATTTTCAGCTTTCCATTCGTTTTTCAGCCAGTCGAGAATAACTTTTGTTGAATTGGGTTTATTTTGAACGTATTCAAAAGCAATTTTACCTCTTTCTTTCCGTAAATTTTCATCTTGAATTAAGGCATCCATTTTGGGTTTGAAGTCATGAGCATCTTTAATGCGTACTGCCGCTTTAAGATTAATCAAATCCATAGCTTCAAAATAATTTTGATAATTGGGTCCGAAAATTAAAGGAACGCTGAAAACAGCCGGTTCTAAAGTGTTATGTACACCGGTTTTGGTAAATCCGCCACCGACATAAGAAATGGAAGAATAAGCATAAATCTGAGTTAAAATTCCAATAGTATCTACAATTAAAACTTGAAATTCTTTTAAATCTTGCTGTTCAATCTGTGTATAACGAATGGCTTTTTTCTTGATTTTTCCGCTTACATACTGAATCTGTTTTTCATCTATATTGTGAGGTGCAATGATGATTTTCCAGTCGTTTGGTAGATTTTCATTGATATAATCTATTAAGATTTTTTCATCTTCCGGCCAACTGCTTCCGGCTACAATTAGGTTTGAATTTCCTTTGAATTTTTCCACAAATTCCAATTTCGGATGACTTTCATAAATTTCTCTTACCCGATCAAAACGAGTATCACCTGAAATTGTAACTTGGTCAATCTGAATGGAATTTAATAAATTTTTTGAATCTTGGTTTTGAACAAAGAAATGACGAATCAAAGACAAAACATGACGAAACCAGGAACTGTAAACCCGAAAGAAAAAGGCTTTTTCCTTAATTACAGCAGAAATAACAATTACCGGAATTTTTGCTTTGTGCAATTCAAACAATAAATTGTACCAATATTCATATTTTACCAAAATTAAAATTTCAGGATGTAAAATTTCAATCAATTTTTTGGCATTTTGAATGGTGTCCAAAGGTAAATAAAACAGGTAATCTGCTCCTTTATAATCCTTTCTGACTTCATAACCGGAAGGTGAAAAAAAACTCACCGCTAATTTATGTTCCGGATATTCTGTTTTTATTTTTTCCATCAACGGGCGACCTTGTTCAAATTCACCCAAAGAAGAACAATGTATCCAAATTACTTTATCATTTTCTGAAATGGAAAGTCGCATTTTTGCTGCCCAATTCCGTCTGCCCACTGTCCATAATTTTGCTTTTGAATTAAATCGGGAAGCTATGCGGATGGAAATTCCAATTATTTGAATGAAAAATTGATATAAAATTCTCATAAAAAATTCAACTTATCAATATAAAGTAATTGTTTCATCAACTTGTGTATATGTTTTATTGTCAGATAATTATCTTTTTCTTGTTTTTAAATTTAAAACCGTTCCCACTTTGGCTTGCTCCCCTACTTTCATTTTATTTAAATTGTACAAATTTCTGATTTTCATTCCGGTTTTTTGAGCGATTAAATACATGGTATCCCCACTTTTAACTGTATAGGTTTTTTCAATTCCTTTTCCTTTCTTTTTACCAAAGAAAACCAATTGTCCCGGAATTAATCGGGTATTTTGTTGAATTTCATTATACTGAGCAATGTATTTTGGATTTAAATCATATAATTTAGAAATGCTTTCTACGGTTTCGCCCGCTTCGGCAATGATGTAATTCACTCCAATTTTATGCCGTTGAATCCGTTGTTTCGGGTTCACTGATTTCGATGGTTTTATTGGGTCTCGATTTTCAATAACCGGAGAATCTGGAGTAGTCGGAATCACTACCACAATTGGTTCGTCTTCTATTTCTTGATATACATTTACATCATTTGAGAGTGCAATTATAGAAGTTTCACCATACAAATCAAATAATTTCTGCTGTACTTGTTCCGGCTTTAAATGGTCAAATTCATTTAATTTATATTGTTCAATCTTCGAAATCAACATGGGTGCATATTTGGGATTCGTAGCATAACCTGCTTTCTTCAAACCGTGTGCCCAAGCTCGATAATCCCGCATATTCAATTTAAATAAATCTTTATAATAAGGTCGTTCTGCTAAAAACAATGAATGATCCCGATAACTTTCCTGAACCGAAGCATATTTTCTGAAACATTCATTGGGAGCATCATCGGTATGGCTAATAGTAGGTCCTGTCCATTCATTTTTACACTTAATTCCAAAATGATTATTCGCAGTTTCTGCCAGACGGCTCTGTCCTCCTCCTGTTTCAATAATTCCTTGAGAAAGTGTAATACTTGCCGGAATTTTATATAAATGCATTTCTTCTACTGCTAATCGGGCATGTAACCGAATGTAATCTAATTCTCGTGCATTTTGAGAAAAAACCGGGATAGATACCACTAAAAACAATAAAAAAACACTTTTTATCTTCATTCTATTCTCATTTTATTTTTTCTTTCTAATTTTTGATTCATCCCTTCAATTCCTTGTAAGCCACCTGTGTGAATAGCTAAAATTTTGGTTTTAGGCGGGAAATAACTCTTTTGAATCAAATCTACTACACCAAAAACCATTTTCCCGGTATAAATCGGATCCAAAGATACATTATATTGTTGTTTGAAATCATTGATAAATTGTATCAATTCTTGGTTTAATTTTCCATAACCACCAAAATGATAATCCAAAATTAATTCAAAATTACAACGTTGTGTCCACTTATTTATTTCCTTATACAAAAAATCTCCACTTTTTAATGCCGGAAATCCAATGATTTTTTGATGAGATTCTGCTGAATTAGCTATTCCGGCTATTGTTCCACCAGTTCCGACCGCCAAACAAATACAGTCAAATTCGTATGTGTTTTCATTCAGAATTTCTTCACAACCTCTTATTGCAAATTCATTGGTTCCGCCTTCCGGTAGAATATAAACTTGACCAAATTCAGATTGTAATCCGGCTAAAAATTCTACTGTATTTTTCTTTCGATAATCAGAACGAGAAATGAATTTAAATTTCATACCACAATCTTGAGCAAATTGTAAAGTTGGATTTTCTGCAATTTTTTCTTGTAATTCTTCTCCTCGAATTATACCGATTGTTTCAAATCCAAATTCTTTCCCGGCTCCTGCCACTGCTGCAATATGATTGGAATAAGCACCACCAAAAGTGAGGAGTGTAGAGAAATTTCCTTGTGAGAATTCTTCCAGATTGTACTTCATTTTCCTGAATTTATTTCCGGAAATAACCGGATGAAGTTCGTCTTCCCTCAATAAAGAAAATTCTACTTCGTTTAAAGTAAAAAGCGATTGAATCCGACTTATTTTTCTCTTTGAATCCTTCATAAATAGGAATAAAATGCAAAGAATTTTCGAGTTTTTAAATAATTTATATTGCTTTCGTTTCGATAAGCTTCTCGTTCAAAACTGATATTGAAATAAGCTTTTTTGCTGTCTTTGTAACGAATCAAATGAATGAAAAATTCAATTCCATACCAAATAAAAAAGAAAAACCAAAGCATCTCCAATTGTTGTCTCAAATGAATTCGTTCATGATTGAGGATTTCTTTATTTTGAGCCAAATCTTTACTTTTCAGAAAAATAAACGGATAAATTGCTAATCCTCTGAAGTTTTTATAAAATATTTGGGGCAGAATGATAATAAACATAAGACAAAGCAACTGTTTTTTTCTGAGATAAAACTTAGAAAAAAGAGTTTAATATGATTTATGCTTATAAAATTAATACTGTGTATAATCTAAATCAATCTGTTCTGCCATTTTCTTATAATACCCGGAATCTAATTTTTCTCTTATTGCTGAAAAAGCTTCTAAGGTAAATTGAATATCTTCGTCGGTATGAACGGCCGTAGGAATAATTCTAAAAATAATTGTTCCTTTTGGAATTACCGGATAGACAACAACGGAAACGAAAATTCCATGATTTTCTCTTAAATCTTTTGCCAAAATAGTAGCTTCCACCGGGCTTCCTTGTAAAATCACCGGTGTAACACAAGTATTGGAATGTCCTAAATTGAATCCGCGTTCTTTTAATCCGGATTGGATTTTATTTACGTTTTCCCACAATTTCTCTTTGAATTCCGGATGATTTCTGATTAATTCCAATCGTTTTAAAGCTCCCATTACCATTGGCATTGGTAGAGATTTGGCGAAAATCTGAGAACGCATATTGTATTTTAAATAACGAATTACTTCTTTATTGCCTGAGAAAAACCCTCCGATTCCGGCAAAAGATTTGGCAAAAGTTCCAAAATAAACATCAATCTGGTCTTGTACGCCTTGTTCTTCTCCTGCTCCTGCTCCGGTTTTCCCTAAGGTTCCTAAACCATGTGCATCATCCACCAATAAACGGAAATTGAATTCTTTTTTTAGTTCGCAAATTTCTTTTAATTTCCCTTGTTCTGCCATCA
This sequence comes from Weeksellaceae bacterium, assembly GCA_034002605.1. GTDB lineage: Bacteria > Bacteroidota > Bacteroidia > Flavobacteriales > Weeksellaceae > Moheibacter. The sequence goes on from JAVFAE010000102.1 coordinate 7,327, forward strand.
TTCCAAAAACGCCTTCGGTAATCACTAAAATTCCTCCTCCGGTTTCTTCTGTTATTTTGGTAGCACGAGTTAAATTTTTACGTAAACTGTCAATATCATTGTGTTGTTAAGTAAATCGTTTTCCGAAATGCAAACGAACT
>JAVFAE010000103.1:0-7316 GCA_034002605.1 Weeksellaceae bacterium
TAATTCCTGAACTTGATTTTTTGTTTTTTGAATTTCAAATTTCTCTTGTTGCAATTTTAAAATGGTTTTATCCAAACGAACTTTATCTTGTTCTACTTTCTTTTTTGCCCGATTTATCAACCGAAACGGAATTTTATTTTTTTCTGCTACTTCAAAAGTAAAAGAACTCCCCGCCTGCCCGATTTCCAATTTATACAAAGGATTTAATGATTTTTCATCAAACAACATACTGGCATTAATTGCTTCCGGCAAATTTTCAGCTGCAATTTTAATATTTGTATAATGAGTAGTGAAAATACCGAATGCTTTCCGTTCATAAAATTCTTCAAAAAAAACTTCTGCTAAAGCTCCACCCAATTCCGGATCGGAACCTGTTCCAAATTCATCGACCAAAAGTAAACTTTTTTCATCCACATAACGAATGAAATGAGCCATTTGTTTCAAGCGATAACTATAGGTACTAAGTTGGTTTTCTATGGATTGATTATCCCCAATATCCGTGAAAATCTTATCAAAAAATCCAATTTCCGATTTAGGATGAACCGGAATTAAAATTCCACTTTGAATCATTAATTGATTCAATCCAATGGTTTTTAATGTGATACTTTTTCCTCCGGCATTTGGACCTGAAATGATAATAATACGCTGATTTTCATCTATTTTCAAAGTTTGTGGAATTGTATCTATTTTTTTTTGTTTATTGGATAAATACAATAAGGGATGAAAAGCTTGAATTAAATTTAATTTTCGTTCTTTACTCAGTTCGGGTAAAACTCCTTTTATTTCTTGAGAAAATCGAGCTTTTGCCTGGGTAAAGTCTAAATATTCCAGCAAAGTTTCATATTCTTCCAAAACATTTTTGTAAACCGAAATAACTGCAGTCAATTGTTTTAGGATTTTTGTGATTTCTTTGGTTTCTTCTTCTTTTAACATTTCCAATTCCCGATAAGGTTTTTGTAAACTTTCCGGTTCTACAAAAGAAATAGAACCCGTTTTTGAAGTGCCTAACAATCGACCTTTCACTCGTTTTCTAAATGCTGAAATCACTGCCAAAACCTGCTTATCATCCACAATGCTTTCTCTGATATCATCCAAATAATTCAGATTATAAACCAATGATTTTTTAAATAATTCTGAAATTTTTCCGGAGATTGATTTCATCTGACGACGAATTTGCAATAATTCAACGCTGGCATCTTCTTTTATTTCGCCATGACGGTTAAAAACTCGGTCAATTTCTTTTACAATTTCCTTTTCATAAGTAATTTCAGATGAAATTCGAGCTAAAACCGGAAAATATTCTTCGAATTTGGATAAAAATTTTGTGATTTCTTTAATCTGAAGAACATTGGATTTAATTTGAAAAAATTGCTCCACATTCAAATGGTAATTTTCAATTTCCAAAAGAGGCAGAAAATCTTTCATATAATAAAATTCCGAAAAAGGAATTCGATTCTCAGATTCAAAACTTGCTAAATACTCGTTTGTACTTTGCAAATCTTGAATTAATTTCTCTTTATCCTCATAAGGTTTCAGCTCTGACAAAACCTTTGCAGTTCGTTCTGTAAAAGAAAAATCGGAAATAAGTTGAAGTATTTTCGGAAATTCTAAATCGTTTAATGTTTGTTGAGATACCTGCATTGGTGCAAAAATAATCTATATTTGGGAATCCGAATTGAAAATTAATGAATCTGAAAATAGAAAACTCCTGGAAAAAAGTCTTGGAAGATGAATTTGAGAAAAATTACTTCAAAAATCTAATGGAATTTTTAAATTCAGAATATGAAAACCATACAGTTTATCCACCTAAACATCAACTATTCAATGCCTTTCATTTCACTCCTTTTGAAGAAGTAAAAGTTGTGATTTTAGGACAAGATCCGTATCACGGTGCCGGACAAGCCAATGGACTTTCTTTTTCGGTTTCGGATGGAGTTCCGATTCCACCCAGTTTAAAAAATATTTTTAAAGAATTACATTCCGATTTGCATCTTCCGATTCCATTTAGTGGGAATTTGGAAAATTGGGCAAAACAAGGTGTTTTTTTATTAAACGCAACACTAAGTGTTCAGAGTGGAAAACCCGCTTCACACCAAAAAAAAGGTTGGGAAATTTTCACCGATACTGTTATTCAAAAATTAGCCAATAAAAACGAAAATTTAGTTTTTATTTTATGGGGAAATCCAGCTCATAAAAAAGTAGAATTCATTGATTCTTCTCGACATTTCATTATTCAAACGGCTCATCCATCACCTTTGTCGGCTTATCGAGGATTTTTTGGAAGTAAGGTTTTTTCCAAGACCAATCAATTTCTAAAATCTGTTGGAAAACCAGAAATTAATTGGATAGTTTCATCTTCCAATACTCTATTTTAATACGAATCATGGCACTTTAATTGCTATGAAAATCCCATTAAATTTTAATTAACACCTTATTTATTTTAATATTTTATTATGATATTTCATCCAAGAACGTTCATTTTCACTATTCTAAGCCTATTTTTATTTCAATTTTCTTACTCTCAAAATACTATTCAAATTACCGGAATTGCTGTAGATGACATTGTAAAAATGCCGGTGGAAGCTGCTACAGTTTATTTGACGCTCAAAAAAGATTCATCAGTTGTGGAATATTCACTGACGAATTCGGAAGGAAAGTTTAAATTAGACCTTAAAAAAATTAATGAGCCGGTTATTTTTAGTATTTCGGATGAATTAGCGGGTGAATTTCAGCAAGAATTTCCTGATTTAACTGAATCGATTGATTTAGGAAAAATTCAACTGAAACCTTTGATTAGTTTGGAGGGGATTACCATTACAGCTGCGCCAATCCGAATTAAAAATGACACATTGGAATTCAATGCTTCTTCGTTTAAAGTACGTCCGGACGCGAATGTGGAAACTTTATTGAAACAACTGCCGGGTGTGGACATTGATGAAGATGGAAAAATTACTGTAAACGGAAAAGAAGTAAATCAAATTTTGGTCAACGGAAAGCCTTTTTTTGATAAAGACGGGAAAATCGCTTTACAAAATCTACCGGCTGAAATCATCAATAAAGTACAGGTAACCGATACTAAAACCAAAAAAGAAGAATTAGCCAAAGAAAAAGCAAGTTCAAATAATGCTACTATTAATTTGACCATAGACGAGGAAAAAAACAAAGGGATTATGCTCAAAGCTATGGCAGGTTATGGAACAGAAGATCGGTATGAATCCAGTTTAATGCTGAATTATTTTAAAGGGAAATCGAGAATAAGTGTTTTGGGTTCTTCCAACAACATCAATTCGGTTGGTTTTTCGATGAATGAAATTTTTGACAATATGGGAGGAGGCCGAAACAGTTCAATGTGGAGTAACAATAGTGGAGGTTTCGGCATAAATGGAATTCGATTTGGAGGTGGAAACGGAATTACTCAATCCTACTTAGGTGGGTTGAATTATTCAGATTCATTTGGAAAAGATTTGGATTTTAGTGGAAGTTATTTTTTCACAAAAACTGATACAAAAAACAATAATTTCAGCCGAATCGAGAATCTTCTTCCTAATAAAACTTTCATCACTGAATCACGTTCACAAACAGAATCACAAAACGATAGTCATAACCTGAGTTTTAGTTTTGAAGTGAAAATCGACTCAACAAGCAGCGTTTGGATTGAACCAAAATACCGTTACAATCAATCTAAAACTTCTTCGATTTTTGACAAATTTACAGTAAATGAAAACGATGATTTACTCAATGAAAGTAATGGAAATTCATTGACAGAAACCAGTTCGCATGAATTTTCAAACGACATCAGTTATTTTAAATCTTTCAAAAATAAAACACAACTGAGTTTTAATTTTTCTAACTCCAACAAACGTTATATTTCCAATAAAACCGACATTTCAAATACTTATTTTTATCAATCGGATGAGGAAGATGATTTGAGAAATCAGTTCACAAGATACAAAACCTATGAAGATAATTTTACGGTTGATGCTTCGTATCAATTTAAATTATCAGATTCTTTGAAAATTGGGATTGGTGCAGATTATTCTATAAAAAATTTAAAAAATATCAAAAACACTTGGGATTACGACTTAATGACTCAAGATTATACATGGGAAAATGATTTGTTTTCATCTGAAATTAATTCAGATTTTTACAAAATAAATCCTCATTTGATGATGAATTTACAAAAGAAAAAAATCTATTTCCGATTAGCCGCCGGAGCTCAATTTTTAAACCAAATCAACAAAGGATTTTATTCGGACACCGATTATCGACTGAATCGAAATGAAGTTGCTCCTTCGGTTTCCTTTTACACAAGCTACAAATTCAGTGAAAGAGGTTCATTTTACATTAATTATTCCTACAAAGTTGAGTTTGCTTCGGCACAGCAATTACTACCTATTGAAGATTTATCCAATCCTTTATTTATCCGAACCGGAAATCCTGATTTAAAAACAGTAAAAGGTCATTCCGTTTATTTGGGCATGAATAATTTTAATTATCAAACAAGAAGTGGCTATAATATTTATGCCGGAGCCAGCTACGAAAACGGTGCAGTAGTAGATTATCGGATTGTGGATAATAATTTTAAAACAACGGCAACTTATGAAAATGTGAACGGAAATTATATGATTTGGACCGGAATCAATCTGAATAAATCTTTTACCAAAGAAAATCATAAATTCCGATTAGGTGGAGGTTTAAGCGGAAATCACAGTTTTAGACAAGGTTTTATCGATGGAATAAAATACGAATCCAGAAGCTATTACCTTCGCACAAGAGTTAATTTTAATTGGGAATGGAGCAAAATACTGATTATTAATCCTAGCTACTCTTTGGCCTATCAACTTTCAGATTACACCAATTATCGAATCAATCAAAGTGATAATGTTGAACATACTTTTAAAATAGAAACCACCAATTATTGGCCGAAAAATTTCGTTTTTGGCAATGATTTCAGTTATACCTACAATTCCAATATTTCCGATGGATTCAAAAAAGATTTTTTCTTGTGGAACACCAGTTTAGCTTATAATTTCTGGCAAGATAAATTAACTTTTAAAGTAAAAGTGTACGATATTTTAGGTCAAAATACCGGTTCTCAAAGATATATTTCTGAAAATACAATTTCTGACAGTCAAAATGATGTGTTAAAACGTTACGTCATGTTTTCTTTAGGATTTAAATTAGACCAATTTGGTGGAAGAAAAAAAGGAGGAAGAAGAGTTATGATTTTGGATTAAAAATCCATTAAATTTATCCCATGAAAAAAAAACGCTGTACTTGGGTAGGAAATGATGAAATTTACATTCATTATCATGATAAAGAGTGGGGCGTTCCGGTAAAAGATGACCAAAAGCTATTTGAATTCCTTATTTTAGAAGGATTTCAAGCCGGATTAAGTTGGATTATCATTTTGAAAAAAAGAGAAAACTTCCGAAAAGCATTTAGCGATTTTGATTATAAAAAAATCGCTTTGTACAATGAAGTCAAAATTCAATCGTTATTAAAAGATGAAGGAATCATTCGAAATCAGTTAAAAATAAAAGCAAGCATAAGTAATTCAATTGCTTTTATGAAAATTCAGGATGAATTTGGCTCATTTGCAAACTATATCTGGGGATTTACCGAAGGAAAAAGCATAATAGGAAATTGGGAAAACACAAAAGAAATTCCTGCCACTTCGGATTTATCGGATAAAATCAGCAAAGATTTAAAGAAAAGAGGATTCAAATTTGTGGGAAGTACCATCATTTATTCCTTTTTACAAGCCGTTGGAATTCTAAATGATCATACCAAAGAATGTTTTCTGCATCAAAAAACGTAATATATTCGTAAGATTTCATACTTTTATCGACAAATTAAGATTCTAAAATTCAAATTTATATGAAAAGAGTAGGTTTATTCGCTAAAATCGGGCTTTTATGCTTAATCGTTACAGGTTTTTATCAATGTACAAACGATGAAGAATTGTTTGGTGGTTTCATTATCGAAAAAGATTTTGAAAACCTGCAAGAAGTCCATGATTCCTTGGTAGTTTATGATACCGTTCAATTGGTGCTGACCGACCCAAGTGTTCTCAACACTTTGACGGCTCCAAAAGGAACTCAATTTATTTTTCCTGAAAATTCCTGTACGTTGGAAGATGGTGGAGTACCCATCCCTCCGTATTCTTTCCAAGTAGTAGAGGTTTATAAAAGAGGTGATATGATTCGTCATAATGCACAAACTTTCACAGCTGATGTTCCTTTGGTTTCGGGTGGATTCTTCTGGATTGTTGGAAAAGATGCTAACGGAGCAGCTATAAAATTTACAGGAGTAAGTGCCGTTTTACCTTATAAAACAGATGCAGGTGGATATGAAGATTCAACTGAACACTTTGTCAATACAACACAGACTACACCTTCCGGAAATGTTTTATCCTGGTTACTTGGTACATCTAACACCGATTTTGACCCGAATGAAGGAGTCAATGGCGCATTTACTATTGATGAAATTAAAAAAGGATGGAATCACGTAGCAGCTCCATTTAATTTAGCTCCGTCTGAAGCTACTCAATTTAGAGTTAATATTCAGAATTTTGGTGATTTAACTAATGCTCAAGTTTTCTTTACTTTAGAAGATTTCACCATTGTTCAGGCTTTGTCAAGTGTTGAAGCAGGTTCTTTAAAAACTTTTGCCGGAAGTGTTCCTATTAATGCTACCGGAAAAATTATTGCCATTGCTCTGTCTGAAGGAGACTTGTTGTTCGCTTCACAAAGTATTGCCGTTACAGAAGATGCTGAATATGTTTTAGAAGTTTTTCCGGGAGATTTAACAGAATTAAACAACCTTTTGGGTACTTTTAATTAATATTTTACTCATAAAATATACCTTTAAATAGGTAAAATAGTTCCCTGATACAAAATATAGGTGTCAGGGAACTATTTTTTTAATTTGTATTTTGATGATAAACCGTAAACTTCACAAATCAATTCTAAAATTACACAACACTACAAAGTAGTATTTTATTGAAATTTGCTACTTTAAATAATCAATTAAATTTTAAAATCAATGGAAACTAAAGAATTTCAATTTAAAACAAATCTTAATTGTGGAGGCTGTGTATCAAAAATTCAGTCAGATTTAGATAATGCAAAAGGTATCCACCATTGGAATGTAGATACAGAAAACAGCAATAAAATCCTTACGGTAAGTTCTAAAGGAATTACGGAAGATGAGGTAAGTACCAACATCAAAAGTAAAGGCTTTAAAGCAGAGTCAATCGCATGATTTAAAGCCTTAACTTTTGATGATGGTAATTACCTCATCTTCCGTAATTC
>JAVFAE010000104.1:0-7304 GCA_034002605.1 Weeksellaceae bacterium
GTGAACGAATGGCCGATGTCAATAAAATTACCGGGGAATTTACCGGTGCCTATGCTGTTCATCCGCTGACCGGAAAGGAAATCCCGATTTGGATTGGGGATTATGTACTTTCTGGATACGGAACAGGCGCTGTGATGGCGGTTCCGGCGGGTGATGAGCGCGATTATAAATTCGCCAAACATTTCGGATTGCCTATTCCGGAAATCTTTAAAGACAAGGATATTTCGGAAGGTGCTTTTGTGGAAAAAGAAGGATTTGAACTTCAGAATTCAGAGGTTCTGAATGGTCTGAATTATCAGGAAGCGACCGACAAAATCATCAAAATTCTGGAAGAAAACGGTTTTGGGAAAGGCAAAGTTAACTATCGTTTGCGTGATGCGGTTTTTTCTCGTCAACGTTATTGGGGCGAACCCGTTCCGGCTTATTACAAAGACGGTGTGCCTTATATGATTGAAGCTGAACATCTGCCTTTGGTTTTGCCGGAGGTGGACGAATATTTGCCAACCGAAACCGGCGAACCGCCTTTGGGACGAGCTAAAAACTGGGCTTGGGATACTTCCAAAAATGAAATTACAAGCATTGATAAAATTGACGGACAAAATGTTTTTCCGCTTGAATTGAACACTATGCCGGGCTGGGCGGGAAGTTCCTGGTATTTCCTTCGTTATATGGATGCGAAAAATGAGGAAGAATTTGCTTCCAAAGAAGCGATGGATTATTGGCAAAATGTGGATTTGTACATGGGTGGAAGCGAACACGCAACCGGACATTTGCTGTATGCACGTTTCTGGCAGAAATTTATGTTTGACAGAGGTTTGGTTCCCACCGATGAATTCGCTAAAAAACTCATCAACCAAGGAATGATTTTGGGGATGAGTGCGTTTGTTTATAGATATGACTGTTCATTTAAGGTAAAATACAAAGTATTAAAAGAAGTTCTTTCAATAAATACCCAATTAAATAAACCAACACTAATAGATATTTCACAAGAGAAATCAATTTTTTCGGGTTATTTTATTTCTAAGAATAAAATTAGTGACATAAATAAAGTGGCTATTAATTTTGAAGATATTACGGAGTCTGAAATAATTTTAAAGTTTGATGAAGAAATAATCAATAATAGGATTAAAAATAGTATTGAGAATATAGACTTTTATGAATTTGAGGAAATTTATGATAAAAAGTTTTTTGTTACTCCCATCCACGTCGATGTAAACCTTTTGAAAGACGGTGACGAATTAGACATTGAAAAATTCAAAGCCTGGCGTGAGGAATATGCCGATGCAGAATTCATTTGCGAAGAAGACGGGAAATTCCTGACTTCTCGCGAAGTTGAGAAAATGTCAAAATCCAAATACAATGTGGTCAATCCGGATGATATTTGCGAACAATACGGGGCGGATACTTTGCGTTTGTATGAGATGTTTTTAGGTCCGATAGAACAAGCTAAACCTTGGAACACACAAGGTTTGAGTGGAGTTTATTCATTTTTAAAGAAATTCTGGAAGTTGTACCACAGTGGAACGGAGGAGGTTTTTTTTCTTTCTGATGACGAACCAACCAAAACGGAAATGAAAATTTTACATCAGACAATTAAAAAAGTAGATGAAGATGTGAATAATTTTTCGTTTAATACTTCGGTTTCTAATTTTATGATTGCCGTAAACGAATTGACCAAACTAAATTGTAATAAAAGAGCAGTTTTGGAGCCTTTAGCCGTTTTAATTTCACCTTATGCACCGCATATTACCGAAGAAATATGGGAAAAATCCGGACATAACGAGAGTATTTCCTTTGCAAAATTCCCGGAATTCGATGCGAAATGGCTGGTGGAAGATGCCAAAGAATATCCGGTTTCATTCAACGGAAAAATGCGTTTTAAATTAGAATTACCAATGGATTTGACCAAAGAACAAATCCATGAAATAGTAATGGCAGACGAGCGAACAAAAAAACAGTTGGAAGGAAGAACACCGAAAAATGTAATCATCGTTCCCGGAAAAATCATCAATATTGTTGGATAAATTTTAAAAATATAGAAATATGAGTAATAATACAATTTCACCTAAATCATTGGGTGTTGGGTTTTTATGGTTTGCTATTTTAGCAGTTGTCGTTATTTTGACAATGATGTTTGGTTTGCCGAGATACAATGTTTGGCAACAAGAAATGGCAGGAAAAGCAGAAATGGCAAAAGCAGAACAGAATCGAAAAATTTTGGTAGAAGAAGCAAAAGCTCGTTTGGAAGCTGAAAAATTAAATGCACAAGCAGAAATTGAGCGTGCTCGCGGTATGGCGGAAGCAATGAAAGTGGAAAATGGAACTTTGAGCGAAACGTACAATCAATATTTATTCATTCGTACTTTGGAAAAAATTGCTGATAAAGGAAGTTTGCCACAGATTATTTATATCCCGTCAGAAGGAATGATTCCGGTAATGGATTTGAATAAAGAGAAAAAATAAACCCAATTCGGGATTGAAATAAGGTTGTATTCAAAAAAAGCTGATTCTTTTTTTTGAAAAAACTAAATATTGTTTAATTTTAATCTTTCTAAAGTGAAACTCATAATTCTATGGAAACAATTGAATTAATTCTTAAAGAAGAAGTGAAAAATTATCACTTTGTTGAAGTGGATAAAAAAGACAGTCAAATTACACCCCAAAAATTAGAAAGAGCCTTACGATTAGGCAATGAATTTAAAGGAAAAACTTTAATTAGTTTCATGACGGATAAAGGACCGAAGAAGATTGAAACCACAGTTTGGACTTTAACAGAAAACTATATTCAAATCAAAGGAAGCGTTTCTATTCCGGTGAAATCTCTGATTGATTTAGCAAACTAAATTAAGGCAGACTGGCAAGTATCCGATCCAATTTGTTTTGTAAAATATAGTCATGTTGAACCCGCTCAGCTATAGCTCTGTATTTTTGTTTATCCAAATCATTTCTTTTCAAGACATTCTCAAAACGCTCTTCCAATTGTTTCTGAATCTTTTCAATTTTCGGTTGAATTGAATTGTATTTTTCAAAATCACTTTCCGAAAAATCAGGAATATAATCAGAATCTTTGGATTGGTCAATGATGTGGTAAGTATCCAAATCCAATTTAGCATCTGAAATTAGTTTTGCCATTTCATTTTGTGCTTCCGTATTGAGGCGCATCATTTCTTTATACGAAAAAGCAAAATTCCGTAAATCATAATCCGTAATTTCTTGTGCATGAAGAGTAGAGAAACCTAAAAGTACCAGAAAAACCCCTAAATATTTCATGATTAATTTTTTTATAACAGTTTTAAGTGGGTAAATATAAGTAAAATGCTGTCAATTTTTTTGTGAATTCTAAAAAAACAAAAAACAACAAGCGCATATAATATTTGTTGAATTAAGCCAAGCCAATTATCTTTGGGCAAAATTAAAAAGATGACCGATGCCAAATTAAAAAAATACTTTGATTTATTTTGTATTATGGAATTAATCAGCTGTTTTTTATTGTTTGGAGTAGCCATGCCACTCAAATACGGCTGGGATATTTTAATTACCATGTTTCCTGCCGGAATGTTTCATGGAATTGCTTTTATGGGCTATCTCTATTTTGCTGTTCGGGTAAGAAAGTTGTATGACTGGGATGATGAAGATTTTATGTTCATTCTCATGTTTGCTTTTATTCCGTTTGCAACCTGGTTGGCACATAAAAAAGTTGAAAAATTTGATAAAGAAAATCCATCATAAATTTTAGAAATAAAAAATGCCAAGAGTTTTAACCGGAGTTCAAGCTACAGGAACTCCTCATTTAGGAAATATTTTAGGAGCTATCGGCCCGGCTATTGAATTAGCAAATTCAAATAATGAAAAATCATTTATTTTCATTGCCGATTTACATGCTTTGACCCAAATTAAAGATGCAGAAATTCTTCGTCAAAACACGTATGAAGTAGCTGCTTGTTGGTTGGCATTAGGATTAAATACAGAAAAATCCGTTTTTTATCGTCAGTCCGATGTACCTCAGGTTTCCGAATTAATGTGGTATTTACTGAATTATTTTCCGTTTCAACGCTTGACTTTGGCTCATTCATTTAAAGACAAACAAGATTATTTGTCCGATGTAAACGCCGGATTATTTACCTATCCGATTTTAATGGCAGCCGATATTTTATTGTATGATGCCGATTTAGTTCCGGTTGGAAAAGACCAGTTACAGCATTTGGAAATCACGCGTGATGTGGCAGAAAGATTCAACCATCAAATGGGAGAAACTTTCGTTTTACCTCAAGCTAAAATCAGCGAAGAAGTGATGATTGTTCCCGGAACAGATGGATTTAAAATGAGTAAATCACGAAATAATTTCATCAATATTTTTCTTCCCGAAAAACAATTGAAAAAGCAAATTATGTCCATAGAAACCGATAGTACACCTTTGGAAGAACCTAAAAATCCGGATACGGATAATGTGTTTGCTTTGTATAAATTAATTGCTTCACCTCAACAAATCGAGGAAATGCGTCAGAATTATGTAGCAGGAAACTACGGTTACGGTCATGCCAAAACCGCTTTATTTGAATTGATTTTGGAAAAATACGGTGAGGCAAGAAATCGGTTTCAGGAATTAGTAAACGATAAAAGTATTTTGGATGAATTTTTAGCTGCCGGTGCAGCCAATGCTTCTGAAGTCGCTGATGATGTGCTGAAAAGAGTTCGAGCTAAATTAGGTCTAAAACACTGATTTCATTAAAAACACATATTTTTCTTTTTGAAATCAAGACGTTAAAAAGAAAAAGAATTCCAATTTTAGGAATGTTTATTGATGTGTTTCGCAGGTTGGAATGATTTTCCACTTAATTCTAAAATGCTAATAGATTTGAAACATAGAAAATTTGTACAATATTCTTTGATAGCATATACTTTACTGATTCAAATCGTTATTTTAGTGTTTTTTTATAATGAATATTTTAATGAAAATAAACTTTCTGAAATTCGGGAACAAATTGAAAATTCCCGTAAAATAAAAAATCTGACAACTGAGTCGAAACTGGAATTGGTCAATGCACAACATTATTTGAATGAGTATGTGAAAAATCCTAATCAGGAATTTTTGGATTTGTATTTCCAATCCCTGAGAAAAATTACAGAAAAAATTGACAGTACAAAAGTGTATGAAAACTCAATTCCGTCTATAAAATTAATTTATGGTTCAGAAGAAAATCAATCAAAATTATCAGATTTAGAAAGTTTGATAGATTCGACTTATCAAAATTTACCAAAATTAAAGTTTGACCAAGCTCCAAGCGGAATTACAGAGTTTACAATTGAAAAAAGCACACCGGAAATTGAAGTAGAAGAAATACATGTTTCCGATACCTTACCTAAGAAAAAGTTCTTTCCGAGATTAAAAGATGCCATTAGTGGAAAAGTAGATGTGAAAACGGATACGGTTTTTATTACTATGAAATACAACAATTTGATTGATACTATAAAAGTAAAAAACGATTTTGAGAATGCGTTGAATGTCATTAATGATTATTATGTCAAAGAAATGTCTAATTACCAAAAGCATTTAGCATCTCTGCAAACGAGTAACAACAAAGTATCTGAAGTTTATAATGACCTTATTTCACTGAGTAATAATTTAATAGAAGTTTATGATTTGACTTCGGATGATTTGGGGGTACAGTTAGAAAAACAATTCAATGAACGCTATTCCAAAAACAGTAAAATCCGGCGATATACCGTTTTTGGACTGATGATTCTTTTGTTTTTTGTATTGATTATTGTGGCATATTATACGAAATTATCTTTTGTCTATGAACAAAAATTAAAAGAAGCCAATGAACGGATTCGTAATAATCTTACGTTCAAAAACAGAATTTTGGGAATGCTGAGTCACGAAATTCGTTCTCCACTTAAAATTGTAAATTTATTCATCAATAAAATCTATAAGAAAACGAAAGATGAGAGCATCATCGATAATTTAAAATCCATTCGTTTTACCAATGATTCTTTGTTGATTCAGGCAAATCAGATTTTGGAATATACTAAAAATCAAAATAAGCAAATTGAACTGAGTCCTGTTTTATTCAATCTTCGGGAGGAGACAGATGCTATTTTTAGGATTTTTAAACCTTATATTGAATCAGTCAATAACGAATTTGAGATTGAAAATGAAATCCCGTTTGACCTTAAAGTGTTGACCGATAAATCCAAAATTCACCAGATTTTCATTAATTTATTAGGAAATTCAAATAAATTCACTGAAAATGGAAAAATTTCAGTGAATTTGAAAACAGAAAATTTAGGTAAAAGCAACTTAAAATTGTTAACTGAAATTCAAGATACAGGAATTGGAATTTCAGAGAAAGATATTCAAAAGATATTTGAACCTTATTATAAAGGTGTGATTTCTGAAGATGTAGAGAATTTAGGAGCCGGGTTAGGATTGAATTTATGTAAAGAAATTATTGAGCTTTTTCAAGGAAAAATTTTTATAGAAAGTGAATTAGGTAAAGGAACTTCTATTAAATTTGAACTAAATTTAACTGTTTCGGATGAGTAAAAATCACACTATCTCACTTAGATTTTTATTGGCAGACGATCACCTTATTGTGCGCCAAGGAATTCAATTTATAGTAGAAGAATTAGTTGAAGATTCTGTTTTTTTTCATGTTTCTACTTTAAATCAATTGATAGAACAACTTAGAAAAACAGAAGTTGACATCTTAGTATTAGACGCACAATTCCCGGACGGAGTCAGTCTTTCAGTTATTTCGGAAATTAAAAAAATTCAGCCAAAAATTAAAATTTTGGTTTTTACTTCTTTTGAAGAAGAACATTTTTCATTGAGATTTATTGAAGCCGGAGCTGATGGTTTTCTCAGTAAATTGAGCGAAGAAGGGGAAATCAAAAAAGCAATTTCTGAAATAGTGGAAAACGGAAAATTTTATCCGCCATTGACTCAAAAATTAGTAGAAATCTCTAAGTATTCTCCTCATCTTCTTAATCCTTTGAGCCAATTATCCGAGCGTGAACTACAAATTGCCGATTTGTATACCAAAGGATATGGAAATTTGGAAATAGCGAATCAATTAGAGCTTAAACAAAACACAATCAGCACATTCAAGAAGCGAATTTTTGAAAAATTACACATTGAAAATTTACTTGATTTAGTGGAATTAATGAAAATTCATCATACAGATTAATTTTCTTGTCGATAAATATCTACAAGCCTTTCGACATACATCGAATCAAAAATCCAAAAAAAGAAATTGCTTTTATTTTACTTTGCTTTTGAGTTTAAAAGTTGAGTGAAATGA
>JAVFAE010000105.1:0-7261 GCA_034002605.1 Weeksellaceae bacterium
CTTTTAATTTAGAGGTTTTTCCCTTTTTAATTAAATCCAACAATTGTTTTTCACTCAATTTTTTTCCAAAAACCTCAAACGGAATTTTGAATTGACAGTTTATAAAATCTGTACAGCCAACAGCTGCTTTTCCCTGAATCAAAGAGTGATTTTTACATTTTGGGCACGAAATTTCTGACCAATTGGTTTCTTTTTTAGTTCTTTTTTCTTTTGTAACCTCTTGTTTTTCTTCTTTTAATTCAATGGTTTTATGTACACCTCGAATTACTTTTTGTGTTAAATCCCAAACCATTTTCACCAATTCGTCTTTAAATTGAGAAGCTTCGTATTCGCCTTTTTCAATTTGGCGTAATTTCAATTCCCATTCACCGGTCAGTTCCGGGCTTTTCAATAATTCATCTTCAATCGTATCGATTAATTCCATCCCGGTAGAAGTTGCAAACAGGTTTTTTCTCTTTTTCTCAATGTATTTTCGACGGAACAAGGTTTCAATGATATTTGCACGAGTTGAAGGTCGCCCGATTCCGTTATTTTTCATCAATTCCCGCAATTCTTCGTCTTCCACTTGTCTCCCGGCAGTTTCCATTGCACGCAACAAAGTCGCCTCTGTATAAGCTTTTGGCGGACTTGTCCTTCCTTGATGAATAAAAGGTTTATGCGGACCACTCTCACCTACGGTAAATTCAGGTATTGTTTGTTCTTCGTCTTTATTTTTTTCGTCTTCTTCCTCTTTTTTATCTTTTGCATAAACCTCACGCCAGCCCGGTTCTAAAATTTGTTTTCCGCTTGCTTTAAAAAGAATTTCACCCACTTTTCCTTCTACCAAAGTATTGGAAATTTTACATTCCGGATAAAATACGGCAATAAATCGCTTTGCAACTAAATCATAAATCAATTTTTCTTCCCGGCTCAATTGAGTTGATGGTGGAATTTCAGTAGGAATAATCGCATGATGATCCGTTACTTTAGAATCATCAAAAACGGTTTTGGATTTTGGAATTGCTTTAGTCAATAGTGGTGCAATTAAATCTTGATAAAAACTCATTTTCTTCAAAATACCGGAAATTTTCGGATAAATACTTTCCGACAAATAGGTTGTATCAACTCTCGGATAAGTTACGTTCTTTTTTTCGTACAAACTTTGAATATATTTCAACGTATTTTCAGCCGAGTAACCGTATTTTTTATTGGCTTCCACTTGCAAAGCGGTTAAATCAAATAAACGCGGATTCTTTTCTTTTCCTTCTTTAATTTCAAATGAAATAATCTCAAACGGATGTTGTTTTAAATAATCTAAACCTTTTTTTGCTCGTTCATTGGAATTCAGACGATTGATTGCTGCATTAAAAATAACATCCCGATAATTGGTTTTCAATTCCCAATAATCTTCCACTTTAAATGCATTGATTTCTTTTTGTCGCTGAACAATCATGGCTAAAGTCGGAGTTTGTACTCGTCCGATGGACAAAACCGCTTTTCCTCCACCAAATTTTTTTGTAAACAAACGGGTTGCATTAATGCCAAGCAACCAATCACCAATACTTCTTGCATTACCTGCCAAATAAAGATTTTTGTAATTTTCTGCCGGTTTCAAATTAGCAAAACCTTCTTTAATCGCTTCTTCGGTCAAAGAGGAAATCCATAACCGACTCATTGGTTTTTTACAAGCTGCTTTTTGCAAAACCCAACGCTGAATCACTTCTCCTTCTTGTCCGGCATCACCGCAATTGATGACTTCTTCACATTTGGCAACTAATTTTTCAATGATTTTAAATTGTTTTTCAACACCTTTATTGGGTAATAATTTAATCCCGAATTTTTCTGGAATAATTGGTAAAGTACGTAAATCCCAATATTTTAAATTAGGATTATAATCGTGCGGTTCTTTGAGTGTACACAAATGACCAAAAGTCCAAGTAACCCAATATCCGTTTCCTTCCATATAACCATCGTGCGAGGTTTTTGCGCCTACTACTTTAGCAATATCGCGTGCAACACTCGGTTTTTCGGCTATACAAAGTTTCATTTGAATTATTTTATTTTTTCGGCTGTCGGAATGGACTTCCAATCAATTTGAACATTTTCATGAATTTTAAATATAAATTCATCTTCCCATAAATCAAGCGGACTGAAAATAACATACAAATCGGATTGTTTTTCATTTTTCATCAGAAAAAAATCCAAAATATCCTGATTTTCACTCTCTTCAATCTTCATTAAAACCGATGAAAGTTGTTCATTTTCTATAAGTTGATTCCATTTTTTTTCGTCTATTATTTTTGTGGAATTCAAATAATAAATTTCGGAATAAGTAGCCAAAATCTCTTTTTGAATACATTCACTAAGTAGTTCCATCCAATCCATACAAAAGTATTATGTAAACTGCGAAATTGTATAATGTATAGTGTGTAAAAAATTCATTACCAGTGTTTTAAGTTTTAATTTTGGATAGTGTACAATTAACTTAACATTAGTAATAAATCGTCAGAATAAACCGTTGATTTCGGCATCGACTTTATCGTAAACGTAGCTCAAATCTTCCGGATTATTAACAAAATCCAAATTATCTACATCAATAATCAGAAGTTTTCCTTCATCATACGACTTCACCCATTCTTCATATTTTTCATTCAAACGATTTAAATAATCAATGCTGATGGAACTTTCGTAGTCCCTGCCCCGCATTTGGATTTGGTGAACTAAGGTAGGAATGGAAGCTCGTAAATAAATCAATAAATCCGGTGCTTCAACAAATGAGTTCATCAAATTAAAAACCGTCAGATAATTTTCATAATCCCGACTCATCAAAAGTCCCATATCATGCAAATTACTGGCAAAAATAAATGCATCTTCATGAATGGTTCTATCTTGAATTATATTTTCTCCGCTTTCTCTAATTTCTTTAACTTGCCGAAAACGACTTCCCAAAAAATAAATTTGAAGATTAAACGACCATTTTTCCATATCGTTGTAAAAATCATCTAAGTACGGGTTGTTATCCACCGCTTCAAATTGTGCTTTCCAGTTAAAATTCTTAGCAAGAAGCCGTGTTAAAGTGGTTTTTCCGGCTCCGATATTTCCAGCAATAGCAATGTGCATTTTAATACGTTTTTTGTAATGGGTAAATATAAACAAGCTTATCCTTTAAGACAAAAAGATAAGAAGGATTTATAGAAAAATAATCAAAATTCTTTGTTATTTCTAATTTTTCAAGCTTTTCTGTTTTTAAATTAAGGCGAAATAATTCACCTTCGTTTGTATAATATGCCCAATCTGACAGAATTTGAATTTGAGTATGAGATGAAATGGGAATCACTTTTTTCAAATTGGCATAATCATCGAACTTTAATATTTTATTTTTTCCGACTAAATAAATTTTTCCTTTATCATAAATTAATTCAGAGAAAAATTCTTCTGAAGTTTTATCATTTAAAATCACCGATTGGCGAAAAATTGTTTTTTCCCGGTAATTCCACAAAACCAAACGCTGCAAAACCGGATCGTAACCCCACAAATAATTCGTATCGACTAAAGCAGTTAAAATCGGTGAAAAATCTGGACTTTCTATCAAAGAAACAGCATCCTGAACGATATTCAGTTGATTATCCAATAATAATAATTTGAAAAACCCGGATTTTACCGTGATTTGTAATACGTTTTGCGTGTTCAAATCTTCCAAAACCGTACGATTTGAAAAAGTTGAAATTTTCTTGGTTTTAAAGTCTATTTTATTCAGTTCCATTGAATTTTGAATAAAATAAATCCCGTTGAATTCATCTGTTGCAAAATCGGTAATTTGCCCGTTTCTATTCAATTGAATAGAATCAAACACTTGTAATTTCTGTCCAAAACTGAAATTAAAACCTGCTAAGACAATCAAAATGTGGAAACTGATTTTCATACTCGTTTCAAAGATACTTGTTTTCAAAACAAATTTGTATGAAAAGATTTATTCTGTGTTTTTAGCATAAAAAAACGCAATCATCTTTTAAAAAAATGATTGCGTTTTGAGTGACCGCGGAAGGATTCGAACCCTCAACCCTCAGAGCCGAAATCTGATATTCTATCCAGTTGAACTACGCGGCCTCCTTTTGAGTTTGCAAAAGTAATTGTTTTTTTAATTTATAACAACTTGATTTTTTTAAATTTAAATTCTAAAACCGAATGATTTCATCGGGTGTAACACAGTAATCCAAAGGAATATCTGTTTTTTCTGATTCAATTTCAACAGGAATCGGCGGAAAAAAATTCAATCCGATTTTAAGTGTATCGGGGTTTAATTGGGATAAAAATCGGTCATAATAACCTCCACCGTATCCAATCCGGTTTCCTTTGAAATCACAGATCAGCATAGGAATGAAAACGATTTCAATTTTTTCAAGTGCAATTTTTGTCCAATTTTTGGGTTCCGGAACTTGAAAAGAACCTGTTTTCCATTCGGTTTGAGAAGAAATTTGACAAGTCAACATTTCCAATCCCTGAACTTTCGGAACTGCTACTATTTTTTTTTGTTCTAGCAGATATTCAATCAAAGAAAATGTTTGAATTTCATTTTGGCTTTTTATCGATACAAAGCAATGGAAAACCGTATTTTGCCAAATAGGTAATTGTTTGATTTGATTAAGAATTAAACTGCTTTTTTCTTCTATTTGCTGAAAAGAAAATTGTTTTCGTTCCTTTTTATAAAAACTTCTTAACTCAGGTTTTGTCATATCATTTTAACCGAGATTATCTTTACCGGACAAGCTTTTGCTGCTCTGTCCACATTTTCAAACACCGAATTATCGGGTTCTTTAAGTGTGAAAAATCCTTTTTTATCCGTTGATTTCAATAAAACCGATTTTCCGTCTTTTTTTGACATACGAAACTTCTCCGGTGCTAATTCTGCACAATAATTGCATCCGATGCATTTGTCTCGTTGTAAGGTAATTATGACCATTTTTTTAATTTATACCCAAAATTAAGCTTCTGCGTATTCCGTTTTCACCAATTTATATAATTTATCAGACGGGCGAATTCTAAAATCAATTGGAATAGTAATCGCATCTCCTTTTGTAGCTGTTTCTGAAATCGAATCTTCTACCATCATTGATTTTACAATGGTTTCTTTTGCTCCGGTTGTCGGGCCGGTTACTAAAATTTTATCTCCTACTTTCAAATCATAAGCTTCAATCACAAACTGACCAATATTGCTTTTTGGAAAGAAATGTTGGCCTTTTCCGATATATACTTTCTTTTGTGTTGCCATAGAGCCGTTTGCCGGCGACCATTCACCTAATTTTTGTCCTAAATAATAACCGCTCCAAAATCCTCTGTTATAAACCGTTTGCAATAAAGTCATCCAATAATCAGCTTTTTCTTTGGAATAAGTTCCTTCTGCAATTGAATCAATTGCTTCCCGATAACAGCGAATTACGGTTGCTACATATTCCGGCGCACGTCCTCTTCCTTCAATCTTCAAAACTTTTACTCCCGAATCAACTATTTGGTCTAAAAAATCAATGGTACACAAATCCTTAGGTGACATCATATATTCGTTATCCAATTCAATTTCAAATCCGGATTCTTGGTCGATAACTGTGTATTTTTTACGGCAATTTTGTTTACAAGCACCTCGATTGGCTGATGAGTTATGTGAATGTAAACTCAAATAACACTTTCCGGAAACCGCCATACAAAGTGCTCCATGTCCAAAAATTTCGATTTCCACCAAATTCCCTGAAGGACCGCAAACCTTTTCTTTTTCAATTTGTTCGGTGATTTTTTTTACTTGACTTAAACTTAACTCACGACTCAACACCATGGTATCAGCAAATAAAGCGTAAAACTTTACGGTTTCAATATTGGTTACATTGATTTGCGTTGAAATATGAACTTCTACTCCTACCTGTCGAGCGTAAGCAATAACCGCCTGATCCATTGCAATTATCGCTGTTATATTAGCTTCTTTCGCTCTGTCTATCAAAGTTTTAATCAAAGATAAATCATGGTCATAAATGATGGTGTTTAATGTCAAATAAGTACGAACTCCTAATTCTGAACAGCGACGTTCAATTTCAGGTAAATCATCCATTGTAAAATTAATGGAAGCCCTCGCACGCATATTCAATTGTTCTACACCAAAATAAACTGAATCAGCTCCATTGTCCAGAGCGGCTTGTAAAGATTCAAAATTACCTGCCGGTGCCATTAGCTCCATTTTTCCGCTTTTTGTCATTTTTTATGAATTGATGTGCAAAATTACTGAATTTTAGATGAATAGTGGATAAAAAATTCAGTATCCAATGTTTTGGGGATTTTGAATAGTGTGCAATTAATTTAACTCTACGCGGTTTTTTTATAAAGTAGTTATACAGTTATGCTCTTTATAATAAAACTTCTTTCTTTTGTCTTGACACAAAAGAACCAAAAGGTCAAGGCGATTTCTGAATGCTTTGTCGTGGATAGTTGATTTTTAAATAAACAAAAACCTTTTTAGCCACGACACCACTTCATCGACCTGCTAATTCGCAGACGGTCGATTGCGTTAAGCATGAGAAATGCCGGATTTCGTTATTATTGTTATGTAAACTGTAAAGTTGGATAATGTATGGTGGATAAAAAATTCAGTATCCATTGTTTTTGGAATTTTGAATAGTGTACAATTAATTTAACGCTACACGGTTTTTTACAAAGTACACTATGCTAACAGATACAAAACCGTAGCACACAATAAAAAGAGGATGTCTGACATTTCAGACATCCTCTCTCCTCTCTCTATCCTAAAAATTATATGGTTTGTTTCTTTGATTTTTGGTTTAAATAATAAAAGCCAATCATGATTCCCACCAAAGGTAGTAAAAAAACCCATTGGTCAATAGGTGATTCTTCTCCAGGATTAGGAAGTGGTGGTTTTTGTGTTAGTCCCGATTCTCCTCCGGATTCGGGTGTGTCTTGAAAAAAGTTTCTTGTGTTTTGCTGTTGGTTTTCGTTTGCACCTTCTTCGGGAGAATCTGCAAAGAATTGCGCATTACTCAAAGAAATCCCTGAGAAGAACACAATAATTATGATAATTAATTTTTTCATTTTTGGAGTTTAATTTATTAATTTTTTACTTATCACTTCACCGGATTCTGTTTCGGCATTTACGATAAGAATTTGTTTTTTCCAATGTTGAGCCGGAATTCTTACTTCTATAGTATTGGAATTAGTTTTATATAAAGATTTACCATTTATATCAAATACTTCTACCTGAACAATTTGTTCTTCTGTAGATTGGATT
>JAVFAE010000106.1:0-7261 GCA_034002605.1 Weeksellaceae bacterium
GGCTGATTTTTCGTAAAGATTGGGGTTAGGATTGATAAATCGTCTTCCGTAATGGTCTCCTGTAAAACAATACAAGCCATTTCCAAATTTTTCTTCTGCTTCTTTAACAAAATCTCCGATAGCTTTATCACTGTACCACAAATGACCTAAATGTTTAATCGTCATTCCATTATTGAAATATTTTTTAGCTTCTTCAGGTAAATCTTTTTCACTTTTATATGGAAATCCTTTGGCTTGAAGGTCAATCGTAAAAGGAGCGTGGTAACTTGAAGTGAGAATCACATTTAAGGAATATGTATTAGGTTCTACATTTTTTAAAACCAAATCAAAAAGTTTTTCATCTTCTACTCCCCAATCTCCCGAATCGGACTTCCCTCCTGCATCTACTCCTGAAAAAACTCTATCAACACCTTGGTAGGTTGTGAAATCTCCAATATTCTGCCATGATAAAAATCCTCCATAAAAAAAATTAGTCTGGTACCCCAATTCTTTAAATTGAGTAAAAACAGATGTTATAAAAGGTTCATTGATTGCTCCTAAATGACTAACATTAACTCCGCAATTCGGAATTCCCATTGTAATAGATGCAAATGAATCAAAAGTAGAATTTGCTGCAGGTAAAAAATGTGTGAAATGAGTTCCTTTTTGAGCAATATTGTACAAATTGTCAGAAACTCCAAAGCTTTTATATTTTTCCATCAATGGCCATGCATCATAACTTTCCATAATTACCAGAAAAATTTGTTTTGGTTTTTCTATAGTAGCTCCTTTTGCTGTTTTAGTAATCAAACTAACAACAGAAGGCGAACCGTATTCTTCATAAAGAGTATTTCCTTCTGTTAAATACGGATTTATATCATTCATCGGATTCAGTTCATTAAAATCTTTAATAGCATATTTCAAAGAATGATAAGGATTAATAATTGTTTTATTTAGAAAAAAATCTTTAGAAACTCCTGCCCATTTGCGTGTTGTAGGAATTTCTCCAAAAGAACCTCTTATACTCCCAAAAAATAAACCTGAAATCAGTAGTACCATAATTGTGGTACTGTATTTAAAATTAATCTTAGTTAAAACAGCATAAATGCGGGATTTGTTTTCAAAATACCTGAATATCAAAATTCCTAAAATAATAGAACTCAGAATTATGAAAGAATTTAATATGGGATTAAAATCTTTGATAATTGTCTTTGTTACAGCTTTTTGGTCATCATATAAAGCTAAAAACAAAAAATTATTGAATTGGTCATTGTATTCTTTAAAGTAATTTATGGTTACAACACATAGCAATACAGAAAAAATCACAAATAGTATTTGACTTATTTTTCTGATTATTGAAACCATTTTGGAAATATCAAAAGCCAATAATAGAAATGAGAGTATCAACGGAATTATAATAAAATAAGAAACAACCGTCGTATCAAAACGAAATCCCATTATCAGAACATTGACTCCATCTGAAAAAACAATATCTGCAACGATTTGATTTCGGAATATTAAAATGAAAATAAGTCTAAAAATTAAAAAAAAGGAAACTCCAAAGACCCAAAAAAAAATCAAATTGCCTATTTCTTTAAAAAAGAGATTTTTTCTATTATTCATCACAATAAAGTAGTTTGAATTAATGCTCGTTCGGTTCTTTTTTCTGTTTTGAGTCAATTATTTCTTTTTTTTCTTTCTTATCCATTACTTCTTTCAATTCATCCCGAACGGATTTTTCCCATAATTCAACTTTACTGACATAAGCCGTCCGGGCAATTAAAAAAGCGGCAACCGGTGAAGTTATAAATAAAAAGAAAATAACCGCTAAGATTTTTGTTGTAACAGGAAAATCTGAAAAATGAATAGCAACCGCACTCAGAATACACCCCACTCCCAATGTAACTGCCTTAACCGTTACAGAAAGACGAGTATAAAAATCGGGCATTCTATAAATTCCCAACGAAGCAATTAAAATAAAAATCGCTCCCATCGTACTCAATATCATAATTAAAATATCACTCATTTTTATCTCCTTTATCTAAATAATAAGCAAAAGCAATCGTACTCAAAAAGGCTATCAGAGCTAAAATCATGGCAGTATCCAAAAAAGTAGGATCACCGGAAACCAAACTAAAAACACCAATAAGTCCTACTCCGGAAGAAATAATCAAATCCAAAGCAATAACTCGATCGACCACATGAGGTCCTTTTAAAAACCGAATCATGATGATGAGTAATGAAATGCTGATAATAGGAATCACAACCCACATTAAATAGGATTCAACTGTCATTATCTTAGAATTTCTATTAATTTTTTCTCTAATCCGTTTCGCATTTTTTCGATAAATTTCTCTTTATCTTTTATGTACAATCCATGAATGTACAATATTTTTTTATCGTCACTGATTTTCAAAACCATGGTTCCGGGTGTTAAAGCTATGAAATTGGTTATCATCGTGATTTCAAAATCCGTTTTTAAATTATGTTCAAAAGCTATGATTCCGGGTGTCATATTAAAATCGGGAGTCATAATTTCTCGTGTTACTTCAATATTGGCTCGAAGCATATCGTAAAAAAACGAAAGTATAAACAGAATAATTTTTGGTACTCTGTAAAAATAGTGTCTTTCTCCCGGCTGAGATGCTCGTGAAAGCATCCACAAAATAAAGAAACCCATGATAAACCCAAACATAAAATTGGTATAGTTCAGGTGGCCGGTCAAAGCAACCCAAACCAAAGACAACAACAGGTTAAGTAAAAAATTCTTAATCATTATTCTGTGATTTTATGGTTAAGAACCGCTTCAATATAAAGTGAAGGATTCATTAATTCATACGCTGTTCTTTGAGCAATTTCATACACACCCTCGGCATTAAGTCCAATGTATAAAGATACAATAGATAAAATAGTTATCGGCATTACAAGTTGAGTTTTTTTCCAAATACTCAAAGTTGCAAAATGGTCAATTTCATCGGTTAATGGTTTAGGCGACTCTTTCCAGAAGATTTCCACCCACATTCTTGCTACAACAAAAAGCGTTACAAAACTTGCAATGATAAAAGCAGCCAATAAAAAATATTCTCCTGCTTTTAAGGATTCACCAAAAAACTGAATTTTAGGCCAAAATCCGGATAAAGGTGGAATTCCAATCAATGAAAATAAAGTAATTGCCATCACAAATGAAAGTTTCGGATAATCTTTTCCTAATCCTCCCAAGCGAGTCATATCAATAGTTTCCCGTATTTTTTGAATAATTCCGGTTATCATTAGGATATTACTTTTTACAATTACATCATGCATCAAATAAAAAATAACTCCTACGATTGCCAATTCCGTATAAATCCCGATTCCGGCTATTAAATACCCAATATGACAGACAATTAAATAGGAAATTATTCTTCGGATACTTCGTTTATTGATAGTTCCCAAAGCACCTGTTATCATAGTCATTATAGCAATAACAACAAATACATTCCGAACAAATTCATCCGGTTGAAATATAAGTGTAAATACTCTTAACATGGCATAAACACCCATTTTAGTCAGTAATCCACCAAAAATGGCAGCAATCGCCGAAGGCGGTGTATGGTAAGACGAGGGCAACCAAAAATACAATGGAAATACAGCTGATTTAATTCCAAATCCAACAAAAAATAAAAGAGCAGTTACCGAAACCAATCCTTCACTCTGGATTTCATCTATTTTCAAAGACAAATCTGCCATATTCAACGTTCCTGTAATTCCGTACAAAATCCCGATGGCGGTCAAAAATATGATAGATGCTAACATATTCATGGTTACATATTTAATTGCACCTTCCATTTGCATTTTCTTCCCACCTAAAGTCAATAAAACAAAGGAAGAAATAATTACAACCTCAAACCAAACATACAAATTGAATATATCGCCTGTTAAGAAAGCTCCCATAAGTCCCATAATCAAAAAATGATACATGAAATAATACCCATGTTTTATTCGACTGGTATTCAATGCTGCTGCGGAATAAATCCCAACAGCCAAACTGACGACAGCCGTTAACAAAACCATAATGGAACTAAAAGAATCCGATACAAAAGTAATTCCAAACGGAGCTTTCCAACCTCCTGCCTGAAGAACTAAGAAACCTTCCTCCTGAGTTACAAAAAACAAGCGCAGACAAAGTAAAAACGCAATACTGTTTCCCAAAAAACTAATGATTTTTTGTGCTGCTACTTTTTGCCAAAAAAACAGCAATAGCACAGCAGTTATCATGTGTGTAAGAATCGGGGCAAGTATAAAATTCGTCATCATATATCTAAATCCTGGATATTTAAGGAATCTAAATCATCAGAACCCGTTGTTGCATATACTTTTTTAAGCAAAATAATGGCGAATGCCGTAAGTGCAAAACTGATGACAATCGCTGTCAAAATCAATGCTTGTGGAACCGGATCGGCATACGCATCGGTAAAATGCTTTTCATTTTCACCTAAAATCGGCGGTTTTCCTTTGGTTAATCCACCCATAAGGAAAATTAAAATATTGGCTCCATTTCCAAGTAATAACAAGCCCAAAAGTAATTTTACCATACTTCTACGAAGCATCAGGAAAATTCCTGCCGCATAAAATACTCCAACCAATAATACTAAAAGTAACTCCATTTATACATTTTCCTTTATTGTAAATATAATTGTCAACGTAACACCTATCACTACCAAATAAACTCCTAAATCAAAAAACAATGCCGTTCCGATAGAACCAATCACAGCAACCGAGGTGTCTGCCCATAATCCGGTAAGAAATGGTTTTCCTGAAAAAACAGGTAGCAATCCACTCAAAATTGAGGTTGAGATTCCTATCGGAATTAAAGTTTTGGGAGAATATCTGAATAATTTCAATGTTTCTTTGGTTGTATGAGCAAACGAATGCAATACAAATGCAATCGATGCGATTAATCCACCCACAAATCCTCCTCCTGAAAGATAATGCCCTCTCAAAAGCACAAATACCGAAAACATCAACAACAATGGAATCAGATAATTCGTTGCCGTTTTTAAGATAATCATATCCGATTTCGGAATGCTCCGATTGGGTCTATTCAATTTCTTCATTATTCTCTGCTCTGTATTTTAATAAACTATATACGCCCAAAGCTGCAATAGAAAGAACCATTCCTTCCACCATGGTATCAAATCCTCTGAAATCCACCAAAATCACATTGACCACGTTTTTTCCGTTTGCCAAAGTATAAACATTATCTGCATAAAATTTACTGGTTTCCTTAGTTGCCGGACTCACCAAAGCCTGTAAGGCAATCACCATCATCAATCCACCAAATGCAATCGAAACAATAGTATCTCTTATCTGAATTTTTCTACTTTTATATCCCAGAAAAGGAGGTAATTTAAACAAAACCAATACAAATAAAACAACCGTCAAAGTATCAATAGTGAACTGAGTCATCGCCAAATCCGGAGCTCCATAAAAAACAAAAATCAAACAGATACAATATCCAATAATTCCTAAACTTGCAATGGCAGTTAATCGCGATTTGGTTATGATAGTGAAGAATATCGCAACAAAAATCATTATAAAAATCACCAATTCATACATTCTAAAACCCGATAAATCTTTTGTGTTAACTTCAATCGGTGTTGTGGTAAACAAACGATAACCTACAAGCAAAGTAAGAAAAACAATGATTGTAAGCAGATAATTTCTCAAATATCCATTATGGAAAAACCGTGTATAGCGAAAAGCAAAAATGCGCGTTCTTTCTCCAAAATTTTCTACTAAAGTTTTAGGTGCAATTTTATCAAATTTTTCACTTAAAAGCGATAAATTCTTTTTGTTTTTTCTGATTAAAAACAATAAAACTCCTACTATAATCGTAATCGCACTCAAGAGTAAAACAAGGTTAAAGCCATGCCATACTTTCAGATGCAATCCGGTGGACTGTCTGCTCACTGCATTAAAAGCATATTTTAAAATTCCGTTATCGGCCAAAAAAGGAAAAATTCCAAAAATCAAAGTCAATGTACTTAAAATCACAACCGGAATCCACAAAAGAATACCGGGTTTGTGGGCTTTTTCAAATTTTTCAGGAAGTTTTCCGATAAAAGGTTTAATTCCTGCCATGAATCCTGCACAAGCAAGGAGCACATTAGCTACTACTGCGATTCCTGTCAGCCACATTGCCCATTTTGGAAAATGCAAAGTCGCTTCATAAATCAAATCTTTGCTGATAAACCCAAATGTAAGCGGCACACCGGCACTCGACAAAGCAGCGACAAAAGAAGCAATAAAAACCAAAGGCATTATTTTCTTTAATCCTGAAATTTCTGTGATATTCCGAGTATGAACAGCATGATCCACAATCCCTGTAACCAAGAAAAGTGCAGCTTTATAGAGTGCATGAACCAATATAAAAGTAACAGCAGCATAAAAAGCATATTCATTTCCTGTTCCTAATAAAAAAACAATAATTCCCAAAGCAGAAATAGTAGAATAAGCTAAAATTCCTTTCATATCGGTTCGTAAAATACTGTGAAAAGCAGCGTAAAGCATAGTAAATCCTCCGACAATCATGAGCGTATAATTCCACCAAAAACCATCGCTCAAAACTGGAGTAAAACGAGCTAAAAGATAAATTCCCGCCTTGACCATGGTTGCCGAATGTAAATAGGCCGAAACAGGAGTCGGTGCCTGCATCGCATCGGGAAGCCAAAAATGAAATGGGAATTGAGCTGATTTGGTAAAAGCTCCACCAAAAATAAAAAATAAAATCAGTGGAAAAAGTGTATTGTTTTGTATAATTTCAGATGAAGTCAACAGTTCATGAATGGAATAAGTTCCTGTAATGCTGTAAATTAACACAAATCCCGATAGCATAAAAAACCCACCTAAACCGGTGATTCCAAATGCAGTTAACGCACTTTTCCGGGAAGCTTCTTCTTCTGTGTTAAAACCAATTAAGAAAAAAGAAGTAATACTGGTCAATTCCCAAAAGATAAATAGGGAAATCAGGTTATCAGATAAAACAAGCCCTAACATTGAACCCATAAACAAGGTGAGATAACCGTAAAAACGATTAAGATACGGATGATTTTTTAAATATTCCGAAGAATAAAAAAAGACCAAAGAGCCGATTCCCGTAATCAATAAAGCAAACAAAAGAGACAAACCATCCACTTTGAAATTTAAATCAATCCCCAAAGACGGAATCCATTCATTGAAAATATAAGCCTCACTTTGCCAGTGAATTGTAATTAAATAAACACAAAAATAAGCAAAAAGCGAA
>JAVFAE010000107.1:0-7231 GCA_034002605.1 Weeksellaceae bacterium
GAGCCCAAAGTGGTTTCGGCGAGTGATAAAGGAGCAGATAAATTAGTCGGAAGTATTATTGAAATTGAATTAAAAAAAATAAAAACCAATCCGTATCAACCTCGAACCAATTTTGACAAAGATGCATTGACCGATTTAGTGAAATCCATTTCTGTTTTGGGTGTGATTCAGCCGATTACCGTTCGTAAAATCAAAGAAGGATACGAATTAATTTCCGGTGAAAGACGTTTCAGAGCATCTCAAATTGTAGGTTTAGAAAGTATTCCGGCTTATGTTCGATTGGCAAATGACCAAGAAATGTTAGAAATGGCATTGGTCGAAAACATTCAGCGTCAGGATTTGGATGCAATTGAAATTGCACTTTCTTATCAACGACTTTTGGAAGAAATTAATCTGACACAAGAACAATTAAGTCATCGGGTAGGGAAAGATCGCACGTCCATTTCAAATTATTTGAGATTATTAAAATTAGACCCGATTGTTCAAACCGGAATTCGAGACGGAATGATTAGTATGGGACACGGTCGAGCCATTATTGCCATTGATAATCCGGAACTTCAATTGGAAATTTACGAAAAAGTAATTGCAGAAAATTTATCGGTAAGAGAAACTGAAAATTTGATTCGTAACTTAAAAAATTCAAAGTCCAAAAAAGTAAAAAAAGCCGATTTGCCTAATGAATATAAAAAAGCACAAGTCTTAATTTCTGATTTTGTCCAGTCAAAAGTAGAAATTAAACGTTCAGCAAACGGAAAAGGTAAAATTATCATTGATTTTGCTTCTGATACTGATTTTGAGCGATTAAGAAAATTATTTGAATGAAAAACTATTTGTCATTTTTATTTATATTCTTATCGGTTTTTGTTTTTTCTCAAATCGAAGAAAATCCGGAATCCGAAACGCCAGAAATCGTGGCAGTGGATGGAAGTAAAATTGACACTATCGACTATCTGTCAGCTAAAAACCCAATGCGGGCTTCTTTATATTCCGCTATTTTTCCGGGATTGGGACAGATTTATAATAAAAAATACTGGAAAGCACCTTTGGTTTGGGGCTTAATCGGAACCGGAGTTGGATTTATTATTCATTACAATAACCAATATCGAGAATTTCGAGCTTATTATTTAGATAAATTATACGGTTACGAATTGGAAAATCCAACTTTGAATAATATGCCGATTCAGCAGTTGGCAACAATTCAGGATGACCGAAAAAGAATACGGGATTATGCCATTGCACTTACGGTTTTGGCTTATGTTTTAAATGTATTGGATGCCACGGTTGATGCCCATTTGTATGGAATAAAAAAAGACCCGGATTTGTCTTTAAAACCGGTCATTCTTCAAAACCAATATACTACAGAAATGGCAATGGGAATCGGAATCAGTTTTAAATTTTGAAAATTCAGAAAATGAAAGTAGCATTGGTCGGATATGGAAAAATGGGAAAAGCAATTGAAGAGATTTTGCTCGAAAGAGGACATGAAATTGTAGCTCGATTGACTAAAAAACCCGATTATTCCGAAGTAAAGGATGCAGATGTTGCCATTGAGTTTTCTCATCCGGAAGCCGCTTTTGAGAATATAAAAGTCTTAATGGAAAACCGGATTCCTACAATTTCCGGAACAACCGGCTGGTTGGATAAATTAGCCGAAATCAAACAATTAAATGCTGAAAAACAAAATGCATTTTTATATGCTTCCAATTTTAGTTTGGGAGTGAATTTATTCTTTGAATTAAATACACATTTAGCTAAATTAATGGCAAATTATCCGGAATATACAGTTGAAATTGAGGAAATTCATCATACTCAAAAATTAGATAAACCGAGTGGAACCGGAATTACATTAGCAGAACAAATCATCGAAAATTCAACTTATTCTCATTGGGAATCTGACCAAAAATCCACAGAAAATACCTTGCCTATTTTATCCAAACGATTAGAAAATGTTCCCGGAACGCATACCGTAAATTATCATTCGGAAGTGGACGACATCAGTATTACACACACGGCGCATAGTCGCAAAGGGTTTGCTTTAGGAGCAGTTTTAGCAGCAGAATGGATACAAGGAAAATCCGGTTTTTTTTCGATGAAAGATGTTTTGAGCGTTACGATTTAATCTTTTTGAATGAATAATAAAACCCGTTACTATGAAAGCAATTCAACTTATTATCATTTTTTTCTTTTCAGTATTTTGTTTCTCTCAATCAGCCGTTGATAAAAAAATCGAACGTTTTTTTCAAGTTTATCAAGTCAATTCTTCAGATGCAATTGATTATTTGTTTGAGGACAATAAATGGATGGAAAATCAATTTGAAGAAATAGTGGGTTTAAAATATCAGCTGTTTGAATTTCAAAAAGAATTGGGCGAATATTACGGTTATGAAAAACTCTATGAAAAAAGTTTAGGAAAAAGTATAAAAGAGATAGTTTATGTGGTGAAATACAACAGAATGCCTTTGCGATTTCGATTTCATTTTTATAAAGCAAAGGATAATTGGACGGTTCTGAACTTTTATTACGATGGCAATTTTATGGACGAATTATTTGATACAATAAAAAAATAAAAAATATGAAACTATTAAAATTTATTCCCTTGTTTATTTTCTTTCCTGTTTTGCTGAAAAGCCAGGTATTTCATTCGGAAACTTTCCAAAAAGAATTAGAAAAACATTGTGGAAAATCCTATGAAGGAAGTATTACCGAAGGAGCGAAAGAAGGCGATGGCTTTACCGGAGAACGTTTGGTAATGCAGGTTTTGTCTTGTGAAAAAGACCAAATTAAAATTCCATTTTATGTAGGAAATGATAAATCCCGAACTTGGGTTTTAACTTTTCAAAACAATAAAGTCCAGCTGAAACATGATCATCGAAATCAGGACGGTTCGGATGAAGAAATAACAATGTACGGCGGAACTTCTTCCAATACCGGTTTTGCCGAAATGCAGATTTTTCCGGCAGACCAAGAAACTTGTACCATGATTGATTACGCTTGTGGAAATGTTTGGTGGATGACTTTGGATAAAACGTCATTTACCTATAATTTACGAAGAATTGGTTCTGACCGACAGTTTTCTGTGAAATTCGATTTAACAAAGCCAATTGAATTCAACGAAAAACCTTGGGGTTGGAAAGAGTGAGAATTTTAACTAAAATCGGGTAGTTTTACGAATAAAAAAATGGCAAAATTAACATCACTCATTGGAATTATTTTGTTTTCTATTGGAAGTTTAATCGGTTTTCTATTGGAAGTTTAATCGGTTTAAATTCAGTTCATAAAAGTGATTTTTATTCCACCATTGATAATTGAATTCTTTTTCGTTCCAAATCCACATCGGTTACGGTAACTTCTACAATTTGATTCAGATGAACTGCTTGATTGACATCCGAAATGAATTCTTTAGTAATTTTTGAAATATGAACCAATCCGCTTTCCTTGATTCCAATAGTAACAAAACAACCAAAATTTGTAATATTATTGATGACTCCTTGTAATTTCATCCCGATTTTTAAATCTTCAATTTTCCGAATAGTTTTGTCAAACTGAACAATAACTGCTTTTTTTCTTGGGTCTAATCCCGGTTTTTCAAGCTCTTTCAGAATATCTTTTAAAGTCAATAAACCGGTCTTTTTGTCCATATAATTTTCGACTTTCAAAGTTAATGATAATAAGGCTTTTCAAAGGTTTTAGCATTAATTTTGTCCATCAAGCCTGCTTACAATAAAAAAAGTAATCACAGGAAACTTAAACAAAAGTATATATGTTCGATTAGACCGGAATCTCTTTCTCCTTTTTGATTTGTTCGAGAAAATAGTTGGGACGAAGCCCGGTTTCGGTCAAAAAAGCATCGGAAAAATGCCGGGAAGTCGCAAATCCGGCTTCTTTGCTCAGTGCTTCGATGGTATAGGCACGATATTTTGGAACAGTCAACAGCAAATCAACGATGTAGTTTACCCGCAACTTGTTGATATAACCGTTGAAGTTTGTTTCTTTATAAGTATTTATCACTTTTGAAAGATAGGTGGAATTGGTTTTAAATTTTTCAGCCAAGTAGCGTTGTTCTGTTTTTGGGTTGAGAAATTCTTTGTTTTCTTCGAATACTTCCAAGCGATTTAACAGATCTTCTACTATTTCCACCGGAATTTCTTTGGGTACTTTCTTCCTTGTGTTTTCAATATCCGGATTAACTGTCATTGTGTTTTTTCGAAGTAGAAATTCCTCGTATTTCTTTCGTAACTCCTTGTTTTTTCTTTCCGCTTTCTGAGAACGATTGAAAAAATAGGCTGCCGTGATTGACAGGACAATGAGCAGGCTCAGGACATAGTATTTCCAATTTTCAAATCTTTTTTCCAACCGATCTTTTTCTTCGGTCAGACGCTGAGTGTCGTATTCTTTATGTACTTTATAGGCCAGATAACGGTTGTTTTCGGCATTTGCTTTGTCCACTTCCAACAGTTGGTTGATGTAGTATAATTGTTTGTCTTTCTCGTTTTCATTTTTATAATAATCAATCAACCATTCGTATGCACTGCGAAGCTCATTCGGCAAATATCCGTTTGCTATAAACAGACTGTCGATTCTCTGAAAATGAGTTAGTGCTTTATCGGGCTGTGTCAGCGCCAAGTAGGATTTAGCGATATAAAAATATCCTTTTTGTTCCATTTCAAAATATCCGTTTTCAGACATAAGCGGTATCGCTTTTTGAATGTTTCGAATGGCAGAGACGTACTCATTCGCATGATAATCATCAATTCCCATTGCCAGATTAAAATACTGCTCCTGTATTTTCTCACCGTGTTTCAAGGATTCCTGTAATCCCAGTAAGTTTGTTTCGGCTGCGCTGCCATATTCTTTTAAAGCCTGTCGGGCTTCTCCTTCCCGAAAAAGACTTCTTAAATACATGAGTATATGATCGGGATTATCTTTATTCTTATAATAACGGGTTGTCTGCGTAAAACCATCAAGTGCCTCATCGTAATACATTAAATATAATTTAACGACTGAAATCCCGTAAATTATCTTGTTTTTCAGGTATTTATTCTCAGAATCTTCCAATTCCCCGGCTGCCTTCAGATAATAATCCAAAGTTTTTTTGTAATCCCTGAACCCGTAGTAGGTTCTTCCTTTGTCATAGAGGGCACTTGCAATTAAATCCTTTTTTTTTGTTTTTTCTGCAGCTGTCAATGCACTGTCTGAATAAGCCATTTTATTTTGAGATTCAGAAAAATAGGCTGCTTCTCTGTACCCATAATGCAAAGTTTCAAAATTATTTATTTTTTTAGCATTGTTTATATAAGCATCGAGATACACCCAAACCAATGGGTTGCTCCGATCAAATTGGAAATTTTCTATTTTTTCTACCAAATAGCGGTTGGATTTATCACTCAAAGAATCTATTTTTTGTCCAAAAGTCACTGGATTCAGACAAAAAGCAAGGGAAAACAAGTATAAACTAAGCAATCGCATACAACGAATTTATAAATCCGTTGTCAATTTCGGGAAAGTTTTTGAGAAAAATGCACTTTTTTCAAAAATAGCAAAAAAATAAAAAAATAACCCGCTTTCCTTTATCTGTACTGCGTTTCAGCCTGTGTGACCGAATGACGGATTTATAAATTCGTGGTTGGGTTCAGAAATTCGTCATTCAAAAATTTGTGTTGAAGCCATGCCAAAGATAAATTTGAAACAAACAATCGACCGGTAGATTTGTTCATTGAGAATT
Source organism: Weeksellaceae bacterium (assembly GCA_034002605.1). Taxonomy (GTDB): domain Bacteria; phylum Bacteroidota; class Bacteroidia; order Flavobacteriales; family Weeksellaceae; genus Moheibacter. The sequence goes on from JAVFAE010000107.1 coordinate 5,723, forward strand.
TAGTTTAACCAAAAAACCAATGGATATGAAAAAATCTTTATTGTTTATCATCGCTTTTTTTGGAATCATAAGCTGTAATCAGGACGATGACAGTTTCCCAAACAGAGAGCCGGAAAATGGCTATAAAAGCAGCCATTTCTATGAAAGAGGAGAAGCAGCTCAGGACAGCCTGACTGTTTCGTTTCCTCAATATGTGGAAGACAACGATCCGCCTCCTAAAAACAAAGATGACAACGGAGGAAGACCGGGTTCAGGTAATTATATCAGAACAGATTAAAAATATTTTGTAGCTACAAATTGCGGAAAAGGTTTCCTTAAGCGACCCAAAGAAAAACGAAAAGGACGGGAAGAGCCGATGTCCGGGAATAGAAGGTAAAATTAATTTATGAATTTAAATAAATTCATAAATATTGCTAATATTATTCTAAAAAACTTGTCGAAAATATCACTTAGTAAAACTTTGATTTATACTAAGGAAATTTATAGAAAGTGTTTAACTAAGAGCAATATAGAATAATATTAGAATACTAATTGTCATTGGAAGCCGAAAAAATGACTCAAAACACAAAAAAGAGTAGGCAAAACTAAAATCTTATTAAAATGAAAAATCTTTTTTTTATTATGGCATTGTTATTTTCAGTTACAGTAGTAAATGCTCAAAGTTCTTGTTCTTGTGATGAATTATTTGGTTCTTGTAGTATCGCTTGTCCAAAAGGGACTTTAGCAAAATGTAAAGGTACTTGGTATGGTTCATGTTCTTGTGAATGTATGCCTACTGCTAGTAATCCTGATACGGGAGTTGGAAGTATTGACTTAAATGAAGTCAAAGAAATGAAAAAAATCTTTGAAACAATAAGCAGCCCTAAATTAGATTCACTTAATAATCTAATCGACAAACTAGAAAGTAAGTCCGAAAATAATATCTTTGTTGCAAAAAATGAAGATGAGTATTATTTATATTTTAATCAGCTTCATGAATTATTCTTGACATTACCCAAAATCAATATGGAAGATTTAGTAAATAAAATTGAAGCATAACATTTTTTAAGGGGATTAACATAATCCCCTTCTTTTAAAAAAACTAAAAATGAAAAAATTAATTTACATAATATTATTGTCTTATAGCGTAAATTGCTATTCACAAAGTTTTGAATTAGAATACAAAATTGATTTTCAACGAAAATTAAGTGAGAAATTGACTGAAGAGTTTAAAGCCAATAAAAGTGGTGATTTGGCTAGAGCGGAAATATTCACTTATGAAAATCCAAAAGCTGAATTTTATACACTCAAATTTAATAATGAATTTTCTGAATTAACATATATTGAAGCACTAAACAATAACCAAGAGAAAAGTCATTTACAGGTTTCAAATTTTCCGCTTGGAAAAAAAAACTATAGAAAAATAAATGATACGCTTATATACAATGAACATAAAATTAATAATCAAACCTTATTTTCAGCAGATACATTGATTTGTAAATATTGGAATAAAACAGGAAAAGATTCCAT
>JAVFAE010000108.1:0-4862 GCA_034002605.1 Weeksellaceae bacterium
GCTTGGTAATTTTCTAATAGAGCCTGACGAAAAATTTCAGAACAATACACCAAAAATTGCTTTTGCTTTTCCCGTGGCCAAGTACTCAAGTCATTACTCCATTTTATCAATTCTTTTAAAACAGTCGGCGTTTTTGCTGCCATAAACGCATTCCGAATCCAGTGAATAAAATAACTTTCAAATTCTTCATTGGTAGTCGTTGCATTTTTAAGTGCCACATTCAAATCACCATTAGCAGAAAAAGCAATTTTTTGTGCCAATTCCGGTTCGATTTTATAATTTTCAATTAAATAATTTCGGATTTCTTCATCGCTTAAACGATTCAACTTCACTAACTGACAACGGGAACGAATCGTGTCGAGTAATACATCTTCTCGTTCACTCACCAAAAAAAACAAAGTCCGGGCAGGAGGTTCTTCAATAGCTTTTAATAATTTATTTGCCGTCGTAGTATTCATCATCTCAGCCAACCAAATCACCACAATTTTATAACCGCCTTCGTAACTGTTTAACGAAATAAATTTTACAATATCCAAAGCTTCATGCACATTAATGACCCCTTGTTTTTTTTCTACCTCATTAAATTCCAACCAATCAAACAAACTTCCATAAGGATTTTTTAAAACAAATTCACGCCATTCTTTAAAAAATTGATTGCTTGTCGGTGTTTTAAATTTTTCAGTAGAAGTAACTGGAAACGTATAATGAATATCCGGATGTTGCAATTCATTGACTTTTTTTCTTGTTATTTCGTTTTTTTCAAAAGTTAAAATTTCTGCTGCATAAGCTAATGCCAAAGCTAATGCGCCCCAGCCGTTTTTTCCCGAAAACAATTGCGCATGGCTAATTCGTCCATTTTTAACCGATTCCTTTAATTTTTCTTTTAATTTTTCTTGTCCACAGACTTTCTCCCAATTCATAGTTCAAAAGTAAGTTTTTAATTTATAAATTTCCCTCGTAAGAAAATATTTTACTGATTCCCGCAGAGGTAAACTCGATTATACATTTTTTTCATTGTGTTTGTGTATATTTACAACAAATTTATGTCATTTTTGACCCTTATTAAATTCAAAAAATTATCACACATGAAAAAAAGTATTTTTTTATTTTTAAACATCGCATTTGTCATGAGTCTAACTGCACAAGAATTGACCGTAGCTACAAAAAGCAGACCCTCAATAGTATCCGATTTTCAAGGAAAATATCCTGAAACAAAAAAAGTAGATCAAACCGATGATTTTTTTGGTGTAAAAGTCGCTGACCCCTATCGTTGGCTGGAAGACGACTTATCAAATGATACAAAAAAATGGGTAGAAACACAAAATAAAGTTACGTTTGAGTATTTAGAACAAATTCCATTTCGTGACCAAATAAAAAAACAAATGACCGATTTGTGGAACTACGAAAAAATTTCAGCTCCGTTCAAAGAAGGTGATTTTACTTACTTTTATAAAAATGACGGACTCCAACAACAATCCGTCTTATACAAACAATCCAAAGATGGAAAAGAAGAAGTTTTCATTGACCCGAATAATTTTTCAAAAGACGGAACAACTTCTTTAGCCGGAATTAGTTTCAGTAAAGATGGTTCCCTCTGCGCCTATCAAATTTCAGAAGGAGGTTCGGATTGGAGAAAAGTAATTGTCATCCGTACATTAGACAAAAAACAAATCGGTGACACTTTAAAAGATGTGAAATTCAGCGGAATTTCCTGGAAAGAAAATGATGGTTTTTATTATTCCAGTTATGACAAACCCAAAGGAAGCGAACTTTCACAAATGACCGATAAACACAAATTGTATTACCATAAATTAAATACACCACAAAAAGAAGATATTTTAGTTTTTGGAGGAGACAAAACACCGCGTCGTTATATTGGAGGCGGATTAACAGAAGATGGAAAGTTTTTGGTGATTTCAACCGCTGTTTCCACTACCGGAAATGAGTTGTATATTCAGGATTTAAGTAAGAAAAACGCACCCATTATCACTATTTTAGACCATTTTGATACTTCAACCAATATAGTGGACAATGTAGGCGATGAATTATATTTATTAACAAACTTTAATGCTCCAAATAATCGCTTAGTAAAAGTAAATGTGAAAAATCCAAATCCAAAAAACTGGGTAGATGTAATTCCTGAAACTGAAAATGTACTGAACATCACAACTGCCGGAGGTTTTATTTTTGCTCATTACATGAAAGATGCGTTGGATGTGGTATATCAATATGACCATTCCGGAAAGAAAATCAGAGAAATTCAATTGCCCGGACAAGGTTCTGCCAGTGGATTTTCGGGGAAAAAGAAAGAAAGTAAAATTTATTATTCGTTCAGCAATTACGTAACTCCCTCTACTATTTATGATTATGATGTAAATTCAGGGAAATCGAACTTATACAAAAAACCGTCAATTAAATTTAACCCTGATGATTATGAATCCAAACAAGTTTTTTATACTTCACACGACGGAACTAAAGTTCCTATGATGATTTCATATAAAAAAGGAATTAAATTAGACGGAAAAAATCCAACTATTTTATATGGATACGGTGGATTCAACATCAGTTTAACCCCAAGTTTCAGTGTTGCTAATGCGGTTTGGATGGAAAATGGAGGAATTTATGCTGTTCCTAACTTGAGAGGGGGTGGTGAATACGGGCAAAAATGGCACGATGGCGGTCGCCAACAAAATAAATTAAATGTATTTTATGATTTCATTTCGGCAGCAAAATATTTAAAAGAAAATCACTACACTTCTTCTGAGTTCTTAGCTCTTTCCGGTGGTTCCAATGGTGGACTTTTAGTAGGTGCCGTTATGACTATGCAACCGGATGTGGCAAAAGTAGCTTTTCCGGCAGTAGGCGTTTTGGATATGTTACGTTATCACACATTTACAGCTGGAGCGGGTTGGGCTTATGATTACGGAACTGCAAATGACAGTCCTGATATGTTTAAATACTTGTATTCCTATTCTCCGGTTCATAATGTAAAAAAAGGCGTTTGTTATCCTGCTACTATGGTTACAACCGGTGATCATGATGACCGGGTAGTTCCTGCACACAGCTACAAATTTGCTGCTGAATTACAAGAAAAACAAGGGTGTCAAAATCCAACTTTAATACGGATTGATACCAAAGCCGGGCACGGAGCAGGTAAATCCACAGAAGCCATCATTAATGAGATTTCAGACAAATTTGCTTTTGCTTTTTATGTAATGGGAGTGAGAATATAATTCTTCTCCCTATAAAATTCTAATAACCAATTCTGGCTTTTCTCCTACTTAACGCAATCGACCATCTGCGAATTAGCAGGTCAATGAAGTGGATTTTTTAGAATCAGGACATAAGAATTAAAAAATCAGGGGTATATACCTTGTAACGCGTATGAATTGCAAATCCGTGCAATCAGATGATTTATAAAATTTATAAGTTTGAAAATCAAAAATATATTTATATTTGAGAAATATAAAGTTTCACAACGGTTAGACAAATTCAACAGGTTTTGTAGGGTAAAGGGAGAGAATATGGGACTGATAAGTAAGTTAGCTGACAGTGTATAAAAAAGTCAGAAAAATTAACCTTAAACAATTAAAAAGACAATTTATTTAATGTTGGGCTGTCTAACGGGAATTCTGTTTTCTTGTTCAGAAGACGACCTAAACCAACTAGATGAGAATCAAGAGAAACTTCATCATCACAATGTAAGTAAAGAAAAAGTTACTTTTCAGGATATGAAAAGATTTTTGGAAAAACACAGCAACTATTCTTTTCCTTCTTCATTAAGTTTTTCTTTAAACAAAGGAGAAAATCAGTATATCACACATATTGACAGTACAAAAATTACTCAAATTGTCAATGATAGTATTACTTCTTTCACGCTACACATAAATACTGTTGATGATGAACTTTATGCCTTCTCTAATTTGGTTATAAAATCCTCTAACGGAAAAGTACAAGAATTTATTTATCATTACAATCCAACAACCGAGTGGCTGTCTACATACAATTCAGGAATTTACTTACCCTATGATGGAGATTTGGAAATAACCAATGCCAGCGGACAAAAAATTGCACCGGGACCTTGTGAAACATTGGTTAGTATAAGAATACCTTGTACCGGAAATTCTGAAACTTGCCCTTGTACAGATGGTAGCGGACAGGTCTTATATGTTACCAGGGAGGTATACATAGAGCTAACTTATGGATATTAGATTAGAATAATTATTATGAAATATTTAATTTTTTCCGTTTTTGTTTTCTTTTTCAGTTGTGCTGGAAATAAATTCAATAAAGCTACTTTAAATAAAGAAATTAGAGAATATGCTTTTTGCTTATGCCTAAATCACGCATTTAGTGATAATGTTTCTAATAGCATTTTAAAAGAGGATATGTCTTTACCTATGTATTTTGATGTGACAAATCATGCGAATGGACAGTTTTTTAAATTAGATAGCCTATCAAAAAAATTCGCATTATCTATTCAACCATCTCAAATACAGGATTATTCAAACAGAAAACCAATTATTGCTAAATGTTTTGAATTTTCTAAATCAAATGAAATAGACTCAATTGTAGAAAACGAATAAGAATTATACCGTCAGCTAACACGGGTGACCGTTGCACGACTCTCTTTTTCACGATAAAATCTTCCAAAAAAGTAAAAAAAACGGTTTGCATAGAAGCGATTTAAGCGAGGCTTATTTTTCAGTTCCGGTATAGAATCTTAAAATCAACGTGGCTCAGAATCGAGTTATTGAAGCTATAAAAGAGTGTTTTTAGAAAAGTGTGTACTTGTCCTTGTTTTAGGGAAATAACTTAAGCTAAAACACCCTAATGGCGCGAATTTGCAACCCCGATAGCGC
>JAVFAE010000108.1:4962-7205 GCA_034002605.1 Weeksellaceae bacterium
GCGCGGATTTGCAATCCGTGCCTGTAATATCCCTACTCTAATCAAAAAGTTTAATCCGAATCTTTCCTCATTCCACTGATAAAAATTTATCTTTGCAACACAAATTTTTCACACAATGAATCCACAATCCACAACCCGAATTCTCATCATCGGTTCCGGCGGTCGTGAACACGCCATCGGATGGAAATTTCAACAAGATGCTCTAAATAATGAATACGAAATTGAATTATTTTTTGCACCCGGAAATGCAGGAACTGCAAAATTGGGTACTAATATTTCATTCAGCACCTTAGAAGAAATCCGGGATTTTGCTGCTTTCAAAAAAATGGATTTAACTTTTGTAGGCCCCGAAGATGAATTATCGCGAGGAATCGTCGATTTATTTAAAGAAGTCGGATTGGAAATTTTCGGTCCTGACCAAAAATCGGCTCAATTGGAAGCCAGTAAGGCTTTTGCAAAAGATTTTATGGCTAAATACGGTGTGAAAACAGCAAAATACAAAACTTTTCAAGGCCCTCTATTGGCTATTGGTTATTTGAAAACACAAGAATTTCCTATCGTCGTAAAAGCCAGTGGTTTAGCAGCCGGAAAAGGAGTTGTTATTTGTCAGAATTTCGACGAAGCTAAAAAAGCAGTATTGAGCATTATGGAAGACCGAACTTTTGGAAATGCCGGACAAGAAGTGGTGATTGAGGAGTATTTAGATGGATTTGAGGCTTCCATTTTATCAATTTTCAATGGACAAGAAATTATTCCTTTTATTTCTGCCAAAGACCATAAAAAAATCGGAGAAGGTGAGACCGGATTAAACACGGGCGGAATGGGCGTTTTAGCACCAAATCCCTTGTTCACAGACAAACATTTTTCCACTTTTGAGCGTGATATTTTACAACCGACACTAAACGGACTGTTGGAAGACAATTTGATTTTTTCCGGTATTATTTTCTTTGGGTTAATGATTACTTCAAAAGGTGTTTATTTATTGGAATATAACCTCAGAATGGGCGATCCGGAAACACAAGCCACTTTGCCTTTATTGGAAAATGATTTATTGGATGTCATAAAAAAGTCAAATCGAGGAGAGAATTTTGAATTAAATTTTTCAAACCAACAAGCTTGTTGCGTAGTAATGGTTTCGGGAGGTTATCCGTTAAGTTATGAAAAAGGGTTTGAAATTCGCGGATTGGAAAATGTAAATTGTCCGTATTTCATAGCCGGAGCAAAATTAGTAAATGGAGAAATTCATACTTCCGGCGGACGAGTAGTCAACGTTGTGGGATTAGGAAAAACCATGGAAGAAGCCCGGAAGATTGCTTATGAAAATATCAAAAAAATACATTTTGATTATGAATATTATCGGAATGATATTGGGTTACTATAATTTTTATGTTGATTGAAACCGACCTTACGGGAGCAAGCATTGTTACTGTATTTGTTTTTGGAATTATTGGTTTTATTAGTCTTTTGATGTACACATTTAGAGATTAATTTATCGAATAAAAAATTTGAAATTACTAAAAGTATCCATGAAAAAACTTTGGAAATTCACAGTTCGAGCTTTTATTATTTTATTCATTTTACAATTGGTTTATATTGTCACTTTAAAATGGATAAATCCACCGATTACTCTCACACAGCTCAACAGTTGGATTGAGGGTCATGGTTTAAATCGTAATTATATTTCGTATGAAAAAATGCCCAAGACAATTAAATTAGCCGTTATTGCCTCAGAAGACCAATTGTTTGCAGAACACAATGGTTTCGATAAAAAAAGTATAGAAAAGGCTTTGGAATTCAATCAAAAAAATGAAAATAAAAAAGTGAGAGGTGCCAGTACCATTTCCCAACAAGTGGCTAAAAATGTTTTTTTGTGGCAAAAAAGAAGTTGGTTCCGAAAAGCTTTGGAGGTTTATTTTACTTTTATGATTGAAAAAATATGGGGAAAAGAACGAATTTTAGAAATGTATCTAAATGTTTCTGAAATGGGAATCGGGACTTTTGGAATTGAGGCTGCTTCTCAACGATACTTTCAAAAACCGGCAATGCAACTCACTCGAAATGAAGCGGCACGAATTGCCGTAAGTTTACCCCAACCTAAAAAATATAAGGTCAATCCGCCAAGCAAATACGTCAGTTCACGTGCAAAATGGGTGGAAAAACAAATGCGAAATCTCGAAGCTTATCCGGCTTATAAAGCCTTTTTTAAAGAAAAGTAAATCAAGAATTTAATTTCGTTACTTTTA
>JAVFAE010000109.1:0-7195 GCA_034002605.1 Weeksellaceae bacterium
CGGTTGGCAAAGGAATATTTCCTCTATCGTCAATATTTTGATAAGCCCGGGCATACGATAAACTCAACCATGAATCCACTCCTTGCACAAACTGTCCGAACAATCTGAAATCCAATCCATAACCATACCCTTCCGAGTTATTATCAGCCGTATAACGAATGCGAACATTATCCACAAAATACGGATTTAGATGATTGAAAAGTTTATAATAAGCTTCGGTTGTCATTTTGAAAAGTCGGTTCCACATTTTGAACTCATAATCATGTCCTAAGATAAAATGAATGGATTGTTGTGATTTTACATTTTTATTTAAATTCCCCTCCAAATCGCGCACTTCCCGATAAAAAGGCGGTTGGTAGTAAATTCCTGAATTAAATCGGAAAGTCATTTCAGATTCCCAATCCGGTTTTAGTGCAATTTGAACTCTTGGTGAAATATTAAATTCTTCGTTGAAATCCCAATAAGTCGCCCGAACGCCTCCGTTGATTAAAACTTTGGTATTATTCCAGAAAAAACGTTTTGTGTATTGAGCAAAAGCAGTATAACGATTTGATTTTAAATTATTTTTAGCATGAATACTGTATTTCAACAATAAATCGCCTTCGTCCAATTCACCCGGATTATAAGGATTTGGCAATGAAAAACTTGTAGAATCAATGTATTGCCATTCACTTAATAAATCCCGAATATCTTCATTTTGGAATTTAATTCCCCATTCAATATCATTATTACTATCAAACTTATAACGTCCTCTGTGCTGAATTCCAACAACTAAAGCATCAAAATTATTTCGTGCATGGTCAATTTGTCCACCAATATCATACGTTGAAATTGCATTTCCATCACCATCTAATTCGCTGATTAAATAAGCACCATAAATATCAAAATATTCTTTTTCTTTAGAATGAAATCCAAAGGCATCTACAACTAAATCCAATTTTGAATTGGGTTTATGATGAAGTGTTAAAGAAGCTGTTTCGGTTTCAAACCGGTCTTCTTCCCGTCCGTCATAAAAAACTTTTAAACTCATAGGCGCATCCAAAGAACCAAATTTTGTTTCTCTGTCTTTTGGAATCATATTGAATTTACTATCCGTTCGAGCACCTAAAAACGAAATTTCCCATTTGGAATTGAATTTATAATTCAAAAAAGCCTGAATATCATAATACACCGGATTTAAATCCGAATTGGTGTCCAATGTATTTAGAACTAAATTCCGATTTTGATAACGACCGCCTACAATAGCTGAAAATTTACGGTCTTTTGAAGCAGTTCCCAAAGTTAAACTTCCTCCCATCAAGCTCGCTTCTAAAGTAGCTTCAAAAGCTTTAGGTCTTTTATAAATAATATCAAGAATACTGGACATTTTATCGCCATATTTGGCTTCCCATCCACCGGCTGAAAAATTTACTGCTTCGGTCATTGTCGGATTTATAAATCCCAATCCTTCTTGTTCTCCGGAACGAATTAACTGCGGTTTATAAATTTCAATTCCGTTAACATAAATTAGATTTTCATCAAAATTTCCACCGCGAACCCGGTATTGTGAAGTCAATTCAGAACCAACACTTACCATGGGTAAACTTCCCAGCATTTCGGAAACACCGCCGGTTAAACCAATATTGGTTTCCATATCTTTCGGGTCAAAGGAAAGACTATTTAAAGGTTTTTCCCGTGTAGAAAAAATCACAGCCTCACCCAATACAACACTATTGGTTTCCGGCACTAACATGACATGAATGTTTTTCGTTTCTCCTACCGAAAGTTGCAAAGTTTCTGTAAACGAAATACGTCCATCGCTTTCAAAAAGGATATTTACTTCTGTTTCAGCCGGAATTGAAATTGAAAATTCTCCTTTTCCATCTGTACTATAAATTTCATTATTAATGGAAATTTGAACGTCCATCAATGGAAATTGGTATTCGTCGATTACTTTTCCGTTTATTGTTGCTTCTTGTCCAAAAGCAAATCCAAAACTCAGAATAAATCCAAGAAAAAAGTTAATTCTTGTTGAAATTGACAGTGTAAGTTGCGGTGTTTTTTTTCTCATCCCAAACTTTTAATTCTAATTCATGTTTTCCATTTGTGACTCCTTCACGATTCAGGTCAAGACTCAATGATTTTGTTTTTTGGTCGTAATTCATCAAAGTCCATTTTCCGTCAATATAAGCCGAAAAACCGCCTATTCCTGATTGGGAATCACTTATCGTAAAACGAATAATTCCGTTTGCGCCGGTAAATGTAGTGTTTTCTTTAATATTAAGCGGTTTAATTGACGGTTTGCTAACATCTGTTTCGATGGAAAAAAAACCAAAATCCCGAACTTGAGCGGTTAATTTTCCATTTTTATAATCAGCAGAAATATATTCTTTTTTCCAAACACCTTTTTGTTGGTATTCTAATGCAAAAACGGCTTTGTCCAATTGAGAAACCGGAATATTTTCCGGTTCTATACTTAATGTATAAAATTGATGAACCGGCACATTGAAGTCATGAATTTCATATTTTCCATTGTTGGTTTTTCTGAATTTAAACTCCAAATCCTCATACAAAACCCCTTTGGGGATAAAAATCTCAACTTCATCTTGTTGGAAATAATTTTCTTTATTCCAATAAAAAACAGTGGCTTCTTCCGAAATTAATTTTTCTGCCGGTGGAGTTTTTCCGATTAATTTAAAACGGGCTTCTTTTTGATTTCCTGCAAAATCCAAAACCTGAATCCGAACGGCGTATTCTTTTCCTTCTTCCAAATCAATTATTCCATTATTTTTTAAATTAGAATACATTTGAAGCGGATCGCCGTCTTTTTTGAATAATTGATACACCCAACTGTTGTTTTTCATTCGGTCACTATAGTCTATCAAACAATTTATCGCCCGATTAGTGCTGAAATTCAGTCGTTCATTGGTATAGGTATAAATCGGCTTTTCATTGACAAAAACATTAATTTGATAAATTCCGTTCCTATTATCTGCTCCATTTTGTTTGTCATAGGCTTTTATTCCTAATCCTACTTTTCCGGAAGCATAAATTGGAGTAGTAAAAACCAAACCGGACGGAAGTTGATGACGACTTGTTTTACCCACTACATCACCATTTAAAGGATAAATATACAATCCGTTAATCAAAGGTGCGCTTGTATCCGGAACATCAAACCCAAATAAAAAAGGATTAATCGGTTCTTCGGTTTGAGTATCTCGAATTTCAAAATGAAGATGAGGACCGCCTGAACCACCTGAATTTCCTGAAAGTGCAATAATATCACTTTGTTTTACGCTTAATTCTCCTTTTTTTGGATAAATTTCAACAGCAAAACTTTCATTTTTATATTGATAAACTCTTACAAATTCTTCTATTTCTTTATTAAATTTCTGTAAATGAGCATAAACCGTAGTATATCCATTGGGATGATCAATGTAAACAGCATTTCCATAACCCCGTGGCGAGACATTAATTCTGGAAATATAACCATCTCCAACAGCATACACCTTATAGCCTTCTTTTTGATTGGTTTTAATATCAATTCCGGTGTGGAAATGATTATTTCTCAATTCACCAAAATTTCCTGACAAATAATTCGTAATTCCCAAAGGGTTCCGAAAATCGGTTTTCGGATAAATTTTACCGGATTGTGAATAGCCAAAAAAACCGTTCAAAAGAAAAAAAATCAGCAAGAATTTAATGCTTAATTTATTCATAATAATGGAATATTTGGACAAAAATAAAAATTTAAATAAAAAAGACTGAAATTAAAAAACAAAGCGACTTTGAACTAAAATAAAAAATCACTTATATTTGCGATAAATAAGTTAGGACTAAAAGTTCTCTTATACGATGAATAAAAGTGAAATAAATTTCATAGAGCTTGAGAAAAATCTTTACCGATTGGTAGAGGCATATAAGAATTGTAAAAAAGAAAGAGATTTACTGCGAGAAGAAGTAACAGTATTGAACGGAAGTTTAAAGTCAACGCGGCAAGAAGCATTAGGTTTGAAAAATGAAAATGAACAGCTGAAAGTAGCTAATGCTTTATTAGGAGATGAAGAACATCGCCGCCTGATGAAATTAAGAGTGAACAAACTTATAAAAGAACTGGATGTTTGTATTGCTCAGGTTAAAAACAAAAAAGGATGAGTAAATTAAAAATTAAAATTAACATCGCCGGAAGGCAATATCCTTTAACCGTAAGTGCTGAAGAAGAGGAAGCAGTGAGAAACGCCGGAAAAGAAATAAATACGATGATTCAGGATTTTGAAGAAAAATATGCAGTCACGGATAAGCAAGATGTAATTTCAATGATTGCTTTGCAAATAGCATCAAAGTACAATTTGCTAAAACATTCGGGTGCAGGATTAAATGAAGACATGAATCAAAAAATTGAAGAGCTTAGTCAATTCATTGAAAGAGAATTAGAAAAAAACAATTAATAAAACAGACGTTCAGCTGCTTAAATGCAGTAAAAATAGTTGTCCTACATTAGTTCTAACATTTTTGGTAAACTCAACACTAGTTTTGTTACCGGGCGAAAATCGTAGTGAAAGCGGACCGCAGCAACTTTGGTTGTTCAGTTTCTGACAGCGGGTACTTGAAATACGGAATAACCCAAAACCTGTTTTCAGGAGTTTACACAAAACAACTTTAACTAATGTAGGGCTTTTTTATGATTTAAAACCAAAATAAATGGAAACAACAAGTATAATTATTGGACTTATCGGACTTATAATTGGCGCGGCAGTAAGCTATTTCTTAGCAAAAAAATCAGTCGATAAGGAAAACCAAATTCTGATTGATGAAGCTAAACGAAAAGCAGATGACTTAATAAGTGAAGCAACAAAAGAAGGAGAAGCAATTAAAAAAGAGAAAATTTTTCAAGCAAAAGAAAAATTCTTAGAACTAAAATCAGCACATGAAAATTCAATTAACCAAAGAGATAAAAAAATCTCAGAAGCAGAATTACGATTAAAAGAAAGAGAAGACAAAATCAAAGCTGATTTCTCTGAAAATCAACGCCAAAAAGATTTAATAAAAAATGAAAAAGATGCGCTTCAGGCTCGACAAGAACGTTTAAATGCACGTCAAAAAGAAGTAGATACACTTCACAAAAAACAAGTTGAAGTCTTGGAAAAGGTATCAAATTACACCGCAGAAGAAGCTAAAGCAGAACTTTTGGAAACCTTAAAAGAAGAAGCCAAAACCAAAGCTCAGGCACACATTCAGGAAATCATGGAAGAAGCGGAATTAAATGCCAGAAACGAAGCAAAAAAGATTGTTATTCAAGCTATTCAGCGCATTGGAACTGAACAAGCAATAGAAAATGCAGTAACCGTATTTAATATTGAATCAGATGAAGTAAAAGGACGAATCATCGGCCGGGAAGGTCGAAATATTCGCGCAATTGAAGCCGCTACCGGAGTTGAAATCATTGTAGATGACACACCGGAAGCCATTATTCTTTCTTGTTTTGATCCGGTTCGTCGGGAAATTGCACGTTTATCTCTTCATAAATTAGTAACAGACGGACGGATTCATCCGGCAAGAATCGAAGAAGTGGTAGCCAAGACCACCAAACAAATTGAAGATGAAATTATTGAAGTTGGTAAAAAAACAATTTTAGATTTAGGAATTCATGGATTACATAAAGATTTAGTTAAAATTGTAGGTCGAATGAAATATCGTTCTTCTTATGGGCAAAATTTATTACATCATTCCCGTGAAGTCGCTCGTTTAGCCGGAACTTTAGCTTCTGAATTAGGATTAAATCCCAAATTAGCAAAACGTGCCGGATTACTTCATGACATAGGAAAAGTTCCGGAACAAGAATCTGAACTGCCTCACGCAATTTTAGGAATGCAATGGGCAGAACGTTACGGTGAACATCCGGAAGTCGTTAATGCCATCGGTGCACATCATGATGAAATTGAAATGACTTCACTTTTATCGCCTATTATTCAAGTGGCAGATGCAATCAGCGGAGCTCGTCCCGGAGCAAGAAGGCAAGTCATGGAATCGTATATTCAACGTTTGAAAGATTTAGAAACAACCGCCTTGAGTTTCGACGGAGTAGAAAAAGCATTTGCAATTCAAGCCGGTCGAGAGCTACGAGTTGTAGTGGAAAGTGATAAAATTAATGATGAAAAAGCAGCCGAATTGTCTTATCTGATTACAGATAAAATTCAAAATGAGCTGACCTATCCGGGACAAGTACGGGTTACTGTGATTCGTGAAACACGAGCAGTCAATATTGCAAGATAATTCATTGTTTATAATTCTATTTTTAAAAAAGCTTTGTCTCAGGCAAAGCTTTTTTATTTATCCGTTTTGAATTGGCAGATAAATTTTCTGAATAAGTTCCTGATATTCCTTTTGAGGATTACTGTATGCTGTTATTCCACCACCACTTTTGAAGTACAATTGTCCATTTTGTTTTTCAATAAATCGAATAGCCACCGCAGAATCTAATTTTTCACCATCAAATAATCCAAAAACACCGGTATAATAGCCACGCGGAATTCCTTCTACCGACTGTATGATTTCAAGTGTTTTCTTTTTAGGCGCACCGCTGATGGAACCTGCCGGAAGTAATTTCAGCAAATTCTGACCAAAATCCGATGCCCAATCGTCAGACAAAGTGCCACTAATTGCGGAACTCGTCTGAAGTATTTTGCCTTTATGGGTTGTTATTTTCTCTAAGTAACGAAACCGTTCAACCTTCACCTTTTTAGAAATTATGGACAAATCATTACGCATCAAATCCACAATTGTATGATGTTCCCAAGCTTCTTTTTCATTATTCAAAAGCATTTGTTCTGCATTTTGAACATTCGCATCAATCGTTCCTTTCATCGGGAAAGTTAAAACCTGATTTTCTTTAATTTGAATGAAACTTTCCGGTGAAAAAACAACAAATTCATCTTCAAAAAATAATTTATAAGGTGCATTACTTGCATAAAAAATCTCTTTCAAACTTAAATTACAACTTATCGGCGTTGGAAAAGTGAGATTTAAGAGAAACGTATTGCCCTTTTTCAATTCTTCAATAACTGCATTAATTTTTTCAGTATAAATTTTCGGAGCAATTGGGGTATAACTCAACTCGACTTTCGGAATTTGAATTTTTTCTTTTGCATTTGTTTTTCCGTTGATGTTATACAGAATTCCATTTTTCTCAGCCTCTTCCAATCGACAAATAACCGGT
>JAVFAE010000110.1:0-7188 GCA_034002605.1 Weeksellaceae bacterium
AGATTTCTTCAAGAATAATAAAATTGTTAGAAAATATTTATACTATGACAACAAAATATGAGAAAATTCATTCGGAACTTTTTGTGAAAAACAGAGAAAAATTTGCCAAAGCATTACAACCAAAATCATTAGCCGTTTTTAATTCCAACGATATTTATCCGGTAAGTGCTGATAGCACTCTACCTTTTGCTCAGCATCGCGATATCTTTTATTTGTCGGGAGTCGATCAGGAAGAAAGTATTTTGGTGATTTTTCCGGATGCTTATGAAAAAAAACATCGCGAAATTCTTTTTTTACGTGAAACCAATGAGCATATCGCAATTTGGGAAGGTGAGAAATTATCTAAAAAACAAGCTTTTGAAGTTTCCGGAATTCAAACCGTTTATTGGCTTCAGGATTTCCCGAAAATATTCAGACAATTGATGAATGAAACCGAAAAAGTGTACATCAATACCAATGAACATTACAGAGCTTCTGTAGAAGTGGAAACACGCGAAGACCGATTCATCAAAAAATTAAAACACGATTATCCGGGACATACTTATTTAAGAAGCAATCCGATTTTACAACGATTACGCTCCGTAAAAGAGCAAATTGAAATTGATTTAATTCAAAAAGCTTGTGATATTACCGAAAAAGGATTTCGTCGAATTTTAAACTTTGTAAAACCCGGTGTTTGGGAATATGAAATTGAAGCAGAATTTGCTCACGAATTCTTGAGAAATCGTTCCAAAGGTTTTGCTTATACACCGATTGTCGGAAGCGGTTACAATTCCAATGTTTTACATTACATTCAAAATAACCAGCAATGCAAAGATGGCGATATTTTATTGTTAGATGTCGGAGCAGAATACGCTAACTATTCTTCTGATATGACTCGAACCATTCCGGTAAACGGTCGTTTCAGTCCGCGACAAAAAGAGATTTACAATGCTGTTTTGAATTGTAAAATTGAAGCTGAAAAATTATTGGTTTCAGGAAATAATTGGTACAATTTCCACAAAGAAATGGGGAAAATTTACACTTCTACGCTTTTGGATTTAGGTTTAATTGATAAAGCAGATGTACAAAATGAAGACCCAAATTGGCCGGCATACAAAAAATACATGATGCATGGAACTTCGCATCATTTAGGCTTAGATACACACGATTACGGAATTTTAAGCGATGATTTTGTGGAAGGAATGGTCTTTACCAATGAACCCGGATTCTATATTCCGGCAGAGAATTTAGGCATACGAATCGAAGACGATTATGTGATTCAAGCTTCAGGAGCACCTAAGAATTTGATGAAAAATATTCCGATTACAGTCGAAGAGATTGAGGAATTAATGAATTAAATCAAGACTTAAAGTGTGTTTAAATTTGGTAAAATGAAGAAATTTCTTTTATTCGGACTGTTTATATCTCATTTTTGTTGGTCACAAAATGCTCAGGATTCAATTCAGTTTAAAAAAATAGCCGATGAAATTTTACTTCACGGTGAAGCGTATGATAATTTAAGAGAATTAACTCAGGATATCGGACATCGAATTAGTGGTTCAATAGGTTATGAGAAAGCTACGATTTGGGCAGAAAAAAAACTAAAAGAAGCCGGAGCCGACAAAGTTTGGCTACAAGAAGTCATGGTTCCGGTTTGGGTTCGGGGAGAAGAAAGTTTAAAATTAAAATCATCCAACGGAAACTGGGAAAATTTGAATTTTCTTTCATTGGGAAACTCTGAAGGGACTCAAGGTATAGACGTAGAAGGTGAAGTGATTATGGTCACTACTTTAGAGGAATTTGAAGCACTTCCGGCTGAACAAGTCAAAAATAAAGTTGTTTTCTTCAATTATCATTTTCCACAAGAATTCCCACAAACTTTTCTCGGTTATGGCGAAGCTTTTAAATACCGTGTTTTCACTGCGTCTATGGTAGCTAAAAAAGGTGGAAAATTTGTTGTTATTCGGTCTATTTCTACCGGAGTGGAGGATATTCCTCATACGGGAACTTTGCATTATGATGAAAATGCACCCAAAATTCCGGCGGTTACAATCGGGAATGCTTCTGCAGACCGATTGACTATTTTATTGAAAAAAGAAAAAGTTTACCTGAAACTCAATTCCAATTGTGGAATGAAAGGGGAAACTCTTAACCACAATGTTATTGGAGAAATTACCGGAAAAAATCCAAATAAAATCATTGTAGTCGGGGCACATTTAGATTCTTGGGATATTGGCGAAGGTGCACACGATGACGGTGCCGGAATAGTTCAAATTATTGAAATTCTGAGAACTTTCAAGAAATTAGGAATTCAGCCAAATTATACTCTGAGAGTGGTGTGTTATGCGAATGAAGAAAATGGTGCACGGGGTGGAGAAGAATATGCAGCAGAAGCGCATCGAAAAAATGAATTTCATGTATTTGCCATTGAATCCGATGCCGGTGGATTTTCTCCTCGTGGATTTTCGTTGGATATGGAAGAATCAAAAATCAAACAAATTGAAACTTGGTCAGCTTTATTTTTACCGTATGGAATTTATGATTTTTCCGGTCGTTATGGTGGTGTGGACATCAATCCTTTGGGAAGATTAATGAAAACTCCTTTAGCCGGATTGGTTCCGGATTCGCAACGATACTTTGATATTCACCATACCCCTGCCGATACTTTTGACAAAATCAACAAAAGAGAATTGCATTTAGGTGCAGTGGTAATGGCTCAATTGGTTTATCTGATTGATAAAAACTGGTAGATTTTTCCAATGTTACCTAAGTAACAAAACACTCATTTTTTTTAATTAAATTTGTCCGTTTAATACTTTTTGAAATGAAAATTAAATTATTTAGTGTATTTATTCTGAGTTTTATTCTGTTTTTCAGTTGTGAATCTAAAGTTGACAACAAATCAATTTCTACTACCGATGTAGTTGGAGTAACCGAAAGAAGTCCGGAAGAAATTGAAAATTTCAAAAAATATGCACCTGAATTTACTTTTGAATCCATTGATGGAAAAAAGGTAAATTTAAAAGATTTCAAAGGAAAATATGTATATGTTGATGTTTGGGCAACTTGGTGCCGACCTTGTTTGGAACAACTTCCGGCGATGAAAGAAATGGAAGAAAAATACCGGGATACCGACATTGAATTTCTGAGTATTTCTGTGGATAAAGAAAGAGACAAAGAAAAATGGCAACGAATGGTAAAAAATCAGGATATGAAAGGAGTTCAGCTGTATGCTGGAGGTTCTTCAACTTTTCATAGAGATTACCAAATTAAAACCATTCCCCGATTTTTACTTATTGGAAAAGACGGTGAACTTCTGAACGATAATGCACCTCGTCCTATGGATTACAGAACACGCGGACTGAATGGTGAATTAGTCGAAATTTTTGACCAATTATTAAATTATTAAATTTTGAATATCCAAACCGAAAATCCGGAAGAGTTTTATAAAAAATTCAAAGAAAGATTAGATGACACCACATCTTTTCCATCGTATTATACCTATAAATTTATTGTTCCCACTACTTTAAAAACCTTAGCTGAAATCCAGAAAGTGTTTGACGGAGCTAATCCGCAATTTAAAATGAAAGAATCCAAAAACGGAAAATATACTTCTGTCACAACGGTGATTTATGTGATTGATTCCGAGCAGGTTATTCATTATTATTTAGAAGCTGCTAAAATTGAAGGAATTATTTCGTTATAAATAGTTTCATTATTTTTTAAATCGATTTTTTCTTCAATGTTCTATTTTTTAAAATGGAATTAAAAACAATAGCCAAAACCATAATGAGTGTGGCTACATAAAATAAAGGAGTCATTTTTTCGGATTCTCCAAAAATAAAATACGCCAAAATAATTCCGTAAATCGGTTCTAAATTTACATTAAGTAAAAGTGTAAAAGAACTGATGTGCTTCATTAAACTCACCGATTCAATCATGGGATAAGCTGTAAATAAACTACCTAAAAGAAGAAGCAAACCCAAATCCTGCCATGAAACTTCGGCTATAGCCGAAAATCCTCCGAAAAAAGGAAGAAAAGCACAAACAACTAACCAACCGCCCAACATTTCATAAAACATGATTTTTTGAGCCGGAAATCGAGTGTGGATTTTGGCATTAGAAACCGAAAATAAAGCAGACAAAAAACTGCAAATCACACCTAAAACTATTCCTAACCAATAATCCGGACTGGTATTGTAAATCAATAAAATACAAGCAGATACGATGACTGCCAATACAATTTCAGAAAAAATAATTTTTCGTTTGAAGAAAATTGGTTCTAAAAAAGCTGAAAATAAAGCACCGGTGGAAAGTGTACTCAAAGCTACTGCCACATTGGATACTTTTATTGCTCCAAAAAAGGCAATCCAGTGCAATCCGATGATTACACCGATTCCAAGCAACAAAATCAAATCTTTTTTAGTTAGTTGCAATTTTATTCCGCGAAACCGCAAAATCATATAAAGAACAACCGAAGCTACCGTAATGCGGAACCAAACCAAAGGAACGGCTTCGGTTTGAATCAACTTACCCAAAACCCCGGTAAATCCCCAAAGAAGAACAATAAACTGAAGTCGGAATTGAGGTAGTGAAGCCTGCATAAATCAAAACAATTTAATTCGACAAAATTAGGTCTATTTTATTAATTTTTTACTATTGGGTTTTAAGGTTGATATTTCGGTTCATTCTTCTTTTTAATTCACTTCTATTTTTGTGCTTATCCTCTGCAAAATATTGAAAAACACAGTAATTACACTCAATTATTTTTAGAATTATATATTTTTCAAAACCATTTGAACTTGATAAAGATTAGCTTTTTTTCCCAATAAAAAAACGTAAATTTGGCGTTTTATTAAATTCACCGCAGCAAATATGAATACACAAGATTTTTCACTTCGTCACATTGGAACTTTAGCGGGCGAAGCTACTGAAATGCTTTCTGTCATAGGAAAGAATTCGATTGATGAATTAATCAATGAAACCATGCCGGCTGATATTCGATTCAGCGAAAAACTAAATTTACCCGATGCTTTAACTGAATATGAAATTTTACAGCATTTGAGTGAATTGGCCGATAAGAACAAAAAAGCAAAAACCTATATAGGTTACGGCTATTACCGCACTATTTTACCTTCACCGATTCTTCGAAATATTTTGGAAAATCCGGGATGGTACACAGCTTATACACCTTATCAGGCAGAAATTGCACAAGGTCGTTTGGAAGCTTTATTAAATTTTCAAACAGTTGTTTCTGATTTAACCGGTTTGCCTATTGCGAATGCTTCTCTTTTGGACGAAGCTACTGCTTGTGCCGAGGCTATGCACATGATGTTCAATGCAAAACCAAGAACAAAAAAAGATGCCGATAAATTTTTTATTGCCGACAATCTTTTTCCACAAAGTATTGCCGTTTGTCAAACTAAAGCAAGTGGTTTAGGTATTGAAATTGTAATTGGAAATCCGGATACTTTTGATTTTACGGATGATTTTTACGGTGCTTTACTTCAAAATCCGGGAAAATCAGGAGAAATTAAAGATTATACAGCTTTGATTTCAGATTTAAAAACAAAAGAGATGCAAGTAGCCATAGCAGCGGATTTAATGGCATTGACTCTAATGAAAACTCCGGCGGAAATGGGTGCTGACGTAGCTATTGGGACGACTCAGCGTTTTGGAATTCCATTAGGATATGGAGGACCTCATGCAGCATATATGTCTTGTACAGAAGAATATAAACGTCAGATTCCGGGAAGAATCATTGGTGTTTCACAAGATAAAAACGGAAAATTTGCTTTGCGTATGGCATTGCAAACCCGTGAACAACATATTAAACGCGAACGCGCAACTTCCAATATTTGTACTGCTCAGGTTTTATTAGCAGTAATGGCAGGAATGTACGCTGTTTATCATGGAAAAGAAGGTTTAAAATTCATAGCCACTGATATTCATCAAAAAACAGTTCGCTTAAATGAAGCTTTGAAACAATTGGGCTACAAAACTTCACATTCTTCTTTCTTTGACACGGTTCAATTTGATGCTGACGGAATTACAGAAGAAGAATTTGAAGCAAAAGGAATTTTAGTGAATTTCTTCGAAAACGGAAAAATCAGTATTGCTTTGGATGAAGTAACTTCAGAAGAAGATGTAAAAGAATTGATTCAGATTTTAGCTCAATTAAAAGGAAAATCCTTAGAAACTCCTGCTTTTACTCAATCCGCAATTCCGACAGAATTACAAAGAACTTCTGACTTTTTAACGCATAAAGTTTTTAAATCTTACCATACAGAAACCGAATTAATGCGATATATCAAAAGGTTGGAAAAGAAAGATTTAGCATTAAATCATTCAATGATTGCTTTAGGTTCTTGTACCATGAAATTGAATGCTGCAACCGAAATGCTTCCTTTGAGTTGGTCGGGATTTGGTGCTGTTCATCCTTTTGTTCCAAAAGAATACGCAGCCGGTTTTCAGGAAATGATTAAAAATTTAGAAGATTATTTATCTGAAATTACCGGATTTGCAGCTACTTCCATTCAACAAAATTCAGGTGCACAGGGTGAATATGCCGGATTAATGGCAATTCGTTCTTATCAAATCGATAAAGGAGAAGCGCACAGAAATATTGTCATCATTCCTGAATCTGCACACGGAACCAATCCGGCTTCTGCTGCAATGGCAGGAATGAAAGTGGTAGTAGTGAAAAATTTACCAAGTGGTGAAACCGATATTGAAGATTTAAAAGTAAAAATAGAAACTCATAAAGACAATTTATCTTGTTTGATGATTACTTATCCATCTACTTATGGTGCTTTTGATGCTAATATTAAAGAAGTTACCCGATTAATTCATGAAGCGGGCGGACAGATTTATATGGATGGAGCCAATATGAATGCGCAAGTGGGATTAACAGCTCCGGGATTGATTGGTGCAGATGTTTGTCATTTGAATTTACATAAAACTTTTGCAATTCCGCACGGAGGCGGAGGGCCGGGAGTCGGTCCGATTTGTGTCGCCCGTCATCTTGCTCCTTATTTGGGTTCACATCCTTTGATTAAAACCGGAGGTGACAAATCTAACGTTGTTTTCTCAGCTGCACCTTATGGTTCTGCTTTGGTTCTGTTGATTTCTTATTCTTACATCCGTATGTTAGGCGAAAGAGGATTAACACTTTCTACCCAACATGCTATTTTAAATGCGAACTAT